>NZ_BCNX01000006.1:300000-523134 GCF_001571405.1 Methanoculleus thermophilus
ATGGACCTCTCCGGCATCGAGTTTACGGTCACCACCGGGGGGAGGCCCTTTAGCGGTGCAAAAGAGACCATCAGCACGCTGCACCGGATGGGTGTCCCCGTATACATAGCGTCCGGTGACCGTGTCGCGAAACTCGAACGGATGGGCGACTATCTGGGTATTCCCCGGGAGCGGGTCTATGGCGTCGCCACACCCTCGATGAAGGCCCGGATCGTGGAAGACCTTAAAGAGCGGTACAGTAAGGTCGTCATGGTAGGGGATGCCATCAACGATCTGAACGCCTTCCGGAAGGCCGACCTTGCACTGCTGACCGAGCAGCAGTCCGACCGGAAACCCGAGATCCTGTATTCAAGCGTCGATATGGTGATCCGCAACGTCAGCGAGGTGCCCGGTATCGTGGCCGAACTCCTTAAGGATATCGCGGCGGCCGAGAAAAAGTGCAATAATATAAACTCTAATATGATCCCACGAGAAGATTAGTTTAGCGAGGAGCTCAAGATGACCCCACTTATTACTGTAAAGGACCTCTGCATGGAGTTCGACGGGACCGTTGTGCTCAAGAATATTAATTTTGAGGTGGCAGAGGGGGAAACAGTCGGCATTATCGGAAGGAGCGGGGCCGGCAAGACAGTTCTTATGCACCTTATGCGGGGAGTGGATCAGCCCCCGTCGGGGGGCTCGATCGTCTATCACGTTGTCACCTGTGAGGGTTGCGACTACATCGGCGTGCCGAGTGAGGCCGGGAAACAGTGCCCCGTCTGCGGCGGCGAATTAAAACCGCTCGATGTCGACTTCTGGGCGGAGGAGAACGCCCAGATGAAGCGGCGGATCATGCGCAGAACCGCCATCATGTTCCAGCGGACGTTTGCACTCTATGGCGACGATCGGGTGATCGAGAACGTCCTGCGGGCGCTTGACGATATCGGCTACCCTCCGGAGAAAGCGGTCAGCAGGGCCGCTGACCTCATCGATCAGGTCCGGCTCTCCCACCGGATGATGCACATCGCCCGCGATCTCTCCGGCGGCGAGAAGCAGCGGGTGGTACTCGCCCGACAACTTGCAAAGAACCCGTTCCTGCTCTTTGCGGATGAGCCGACCGGGACGCTCGATCCGGAGACCGCCACCCTTGTCCACCGGATGCTCATCGAGAGCGCCGAGGCGAACGATATGGCGATGGTGATCACGTCGCACTTCTCAAGCGTCATAAGAGACGTCGCAGATCGTGCAATATTCCTTGAGAATGGGGAGATTAAGGCCATCGGTGCTCCTGATGATATTATCGGCCGGTTCATGGAGAACTACAGCGACGCCGAGCAGCACGAGATCGGAGAGGTCGGCGAGAAGATCCTGGTCGCTCGAGACGTCGTCAAGCGTTATCTCTCGGTCGACCGCGGCGTGGTTCGGGCAGTCAACGGTGTCTCCTTCGACGTCAATGAGAAGGAGATCTTCGGGATCATCGGCAAGAGCGGTGCGGGCAAGACGACTCTCTCGCGGATCATATCAGGGATCCTTGAGCCCACGAGCGGCGAGATGAACATCCGGATCGGCGACGACTGGATCGATATGACCAAACCCGGGATAGCGAACCGCGGCCGGGCAAAAGGCTATATCGGTCTCCTCCATCAGGAGTACGATCTCTACCCGCACAGGACGGTCCTTGACAACCTGACCGACGCAATAGGCCTAGAGTTCCCAAAAGAACTCGCGATGAGAAAGGCGATCATCACCCTCGGGATGGCCGGCTTCACTCCCGAAAAGAGCAAAGAGATCCTGGACCGATACCCCGATCAGCTCTCCCAGGGTGAGAAACACCGGGTGGCTCTCGCACAGGTTCTCATCCGTGAGCCCCTGCTGGTCGTCCTCGACGAACCGACCGGCACGATGGACCCCATCACGAAGATCGACGTGAAACACTCGATCTTGCATGCCCGTGAGGAGATGGACGAGACATTTATCGTGATCTCGCACGATATGGAGTTTGTGCGAGACATCTGTGACCGCGTGGCTCTCATGCGGGGAGGCAAAATCATCAAGATGGGTCCGACGGAGGAGGTGCTTGCCCACCTCACCGAGGATGAGCGAAAAGTGATGGGGGCAGGTGCTCCCTGAGGTGCAGGTAATGGAGATCCTCCTGGACGGTGAACGTAGAGAGGTGCCGACCGGGTCCCGGCTCGGAGATCTCCTCCCCGAACGGGACGAGCGGTTCAGCGTCGCAGTCATCCGGCCGGCGCTTGAAGAGGATGTGGCGGAGTCCCAGGAAGTCCGGTTCGTCACCTCCGCGGGCGATATGGTCGTCGAGATGGCGGACCCGGCGTTTACCGCCCGGCTCTTTCGCCCCGGGCTTGCCGAAGACCTTCGCCTGCACTGGCAGGACCGCTACGCCGCTGCGTTTGGGCCGTTTGAATCCAGCATCCGGCCGGCCCGGACCCCTGGCCGATACGAGCGGGGTGACGTGATCCTGGGGTGCGGCGGCTACGACCCGTCAAACTCCTACCTTATCTTTGCGCGCATGCGGCATTCCGCAGATTATGGCGCCCCGGCGGACGGCGGCGTCATCGGCAGAGTCATCAGCGGCCGGGGGCTGCTTGACCGTCTCGGTGAAGGCGACCGGGTCATCAAGGTTGAGCGCATCCTCCGGCGTGCCGACCGGTCGCACGTGATTGTCACCCGCGATGCAGAGTTTCCGCTTGAGGACGGGATGCAGATCATCTCCTATGTGGAGGCGGAAGTGCAGGGCTTCGGGGCGGACGGGATCGATACAAATACCGCTCGAAGCGTCGAGCACTTCCTTCTCTCCATCAAGGACGGCCGGTTCCGTGTGGACCGTTCGAGCAGCACCCATATTCTTGATACTCACCTGGTTCCGGCGAAGGTCCCGATGGAGTTCTCGGGCCCGAGGCTTGAGGGGACCATCACGGCGAGAACCTCTGGGAAAGCCTCGGGAGCCATCTACATCTACACGCAGGGAGTCTCGGCAAGCCCGGCCCATACTGTCGTCGGAAGGGTCGTCCACGGGCTTGAACTTGTCCGGTTTGCGGGCAAGGACGACCTCATTGCCATCCGTGCCGACCCGGAGCGGTTCGACCTCGTCGGACTTGCGCTCCCCGAAGCCGAAGCGGTCGCCGCCCGGCGCGGCGTCACGCTCGTTGCCGATGCGACCGACGGTGATCGCGTGGTGGTCGACCAGACCCCGGCGACGACACTTGAGGTGCTCGCCGCGGGAGAGGTTCGGGTCGCAACGCAGCCCGCCGAGAACGTCATCACCATCAAGCTTGATGAGGCGGCTGCGCCACGTACGGTTACGATCTTTCGCGAGGTGACCGGACTTAAGCATCGCGCTGTCGGGAAGATGCCGCTCGTCTTCATGTTCGAGGATGTCTTCCTCTTCAAACCAAAGATTGCAAAGGGCGTCGGGATCATCCCGGAGAATACACCCACGGGCGAGGTTCCGGCCTATACCCTCGCGATGACGAACGACTCACGGCGGGGGGCCGGCATGGTGGGTATCCGGACGACACCAAACGCGGAGTTCGGCCCGACGTCTGAGCCGCTCACGGGAACGAACGTCATCGGGAAGGTGATCGATGCTGGAAACCTTGCCGGGATGCGCGAAGGGGCAACAGTCTATGTTAGGGAGGTGAAGTGATGGCTGAGTATATCCCGGAGTACGTGGGTACGGTGACCAAATACGTCTTCGTCGAGTCCCCGACCCTGACCCCCGGCGAGCTCGCACTCAAGGCCTACGAGGCCTCCGAGGGCGTCCTGATCAAGGAGACCTGTTTTGGGCTGCAGGTGACGGGCGAACCAGAAGCCGTCGACCGCCTCATCGAGGTGATACGTGCGTTTGATCCCGCTCATATCTTCGTCAAGGACCGGGGCTTCCCGCCGGGCGACCCGCGGCGGTGCCGGGCAAACCTCGGCGGGGCGAGGCCCGGTTACCTGGGCCATGAACGGGAGGTGCGTATCCTCCGCTACATCACCCGCGGCCTTGAGGTACTCGAGCGACGGGAGACTGAGGCCCCGGATGAGGTGCCCGCGGCGCCCAAGAAGAAACCAAAACTCGATATAAAGCGATTACAAGAACTGATTGAGAAAGAGGAGTCCTGAATATATGGCAAAGGTGTTTATTTACCCTGCAACGAGCCTCATCCTCTCCGACCTGGTGGCCCGGTTCGGACATAAGCCGCTCGGTTCGGCCCTCGGTATCCGGGAACGGATACAGACCGCCGGGGTTGACTCCCCGCCCCTGCAGATCACGCCCGAAGAGCCAAAGCGCGGCTTAAAGTATGCGGCAGTCGAGGTGCCGTCCGGCGTCCGGGGGCGGATGGCGATCTACGGTCCGCTCATTGAGGAGGCCGAGGCCGCGGTCATCGTCACTGATGCCGATCTCGCGTTTGGGTGTATGGGCTGCGCCCGCACCGATGAGTTGATCCTCTTTTCCCTGAGGCAGAAAGGTATCCCGATCCTCGAACTGAAATACCCCACAAATGAGGAAGAAGGCGTGCAGTTCGTCGCCGCCATCAAAAACTTCCTCGCAGGACTTCCAAAGGAGAGTGAGGAATGAGCCAGAAAGTGCGGATTGCGCAACTCTCCTGCGGCCCGGAATACAGCGGCGTTCAGAAGGAGATCTACGACGCCGCCAAGGCGGTGGATGCAGAGATCTTCTTCCCCGATATCGCGCTCGCCGATGTCGAGCGGGCGGTCGCTTCTTTCGGGCTTGATGTCAAGAGCGCCGACTTGAAACTGATGATCGCCCGGGCCATGGCCCTGGTGGAGGGGAAGGTGGATGCGGACGGGGTCTTCATCAGCACCTGTTTCAGGTGCGCCGAGGCGGCGATCGTCCGAAACGAACTTCGCCGGTACATTCCCGAGCACTCCAGACTTCCGGTGGTGAGTTACTCCTTCACCGAGCGGACGACCGCAGGCACACTTCTCACCCGGATGGAAGCCCTGACCACCATCGCCCGCCGGAGAGCGCTCCTTGCACGTGAGGTGCAGACCGGGATCACGCTGGGCGTCGATTCGGGGTCGAGCACCACAAAAGCCGTTGTGATGAAGGATAACGAGATCGTCGGCACCGGCTGGCTCCCGACGACCGAGGTGATCAAGAGCGCCGACGGGGCGATCGCCCAGGCGCTCGAGATGGCCGGTCTTACACGCGATGATATCCAGGCGATCGGGACCACCGGGTATGGCCGGTTCCTGATCGGGAAGCACCTCGGCGCCGACCTCATTCAGGAAGAGTTGACGGTGAACTCGAAGGGTGCGGTCTACCTCGCCGATCACCAGCGGGGTGCCGCGACCGTCATCGATATCGGCGGCATGGACAACAAGGCGATCAGTGTCATCGACGGCATCCCCGGGACGTTCACGATGGGCGGGATCTGCGCCGGTGCAAGCGGCCGGTTCCTGGAGATGACCGCAAAGAGGCTCGGTGTGGATATCACCGAACTCGGCCCCCTCGCGATGAAGGGGATGGCGAAGAACGTCCCGATGAACAGTTACTGTATCGTCTTTGGAACACAGAGCCTGGTGAACGCGCTTGCGGCAGGCTCCTCGCCGGAGGACGTAGCAGCTGCGGCCTGTCACAGCGTCGCTGAGCAGGTCTTTGAGCAGCAACTGCAGGAGGTCGACATCAAGGAGCCGGTGATCATGGTCGGCGGCACCTCGCTCATCGAGGGGCTGGTCTATGCAATGGGCCAACTCCTGCAGACCAAGGTCGTCGTTCCGCGCTACTCGCAGTACATCGGTGCGGTCGGGTCGGCCCTGCTTGCGTCCGGGTTTATCCAGGGAGAGTAGATGCCCCCATTAAACTACTTCGTGGTGGAGTCCCCAGACGAGGTCGGGAAAGAGGCGTATGAGCGGATTGCGGCCGATGTCCTCCAGGACCTCGACCTCATCAAAGTGATCGACCGGCTGCACATCTACGTCGATCCAAAGGTGCCGATCTTTGTGGCTGCCGGGGTCCTGCGCCATATGCCGCGGACGATCCGTGTTAGCGATTTTGCAAACGTCAACCCCGGCGAGAAGGAGATCGTCCTCGATATCGCCGACGAGACATACCTTGCGCCGCTGCTTCAGAAACTCTGGGCGCGTTTCGGGAAGGAGAACGTCGAGCAGCCGGACAGGTTCACCGTCGTCCTCCCGGCAGGAATCGTCGGGAGGGAAGACCTTGAACAGATGGTGGTGGCCGACCCGAGCGAGACGCTCTATAAAGACATCATCTACGCGCTCCAGTATATCGCACCCGAGGGGTTCAAGGTCCGCCGCCAGTACATCCGGGACGGGAGGTTTTACTACGTGGCCAGTGAAGATACCCTCCCGGGCGATATCGTGGAGCGGGTTGTTGCGCCGATATTCGAGAAGATGGGGGAGAGACTGTGACGACGCTTGTACCGGTGACCTACAAGGGCGGTGTCTACCGGCACGATGAGATTATGGACCTGATCGACGATCTTGGCGGCTATATCGTGCAGAAACACGTCATGGCCCAGGACGTCGTGCTCCAGTCGTTCGTTCCGCGGGACGACATCGACCTGATACGGGAGATCTCAAAACCGCTTGCCGGCGAGGTTACTGAAGCGCCCCTCGTCGGGACCGAGATCGCTGTTGTGAGCCCGAGCCTCGAGATCCATCACCTCCCCCACATCGCATGCGATATCGCCGAGTACCTTCGACGGGTTGGCGCAAAGACCAACATGGTCGGGCTTGCGAGAGGGTTCGGGAAGCGGATCGCAAACCTCAACGACGAGGAGCGGGACGTCATCAACGAGCACGATCTGGCCGTCTATGTGCTGGGAAGTTTCGAGGAGTGCATCCGGCAGAAGTTTCCGGCGCTCCGGCGCGGGATCCATGTCCCGATTGTGGTGACCGGCTCTCCGGACCGTGAGACCCTGATGCGGATCATTGACCCGCCTGTCGAGGGTTACGTCGGCGGCGTCGGCCGGATCATGCACCGGCTCAAGCGTCCCGAGGAACTTGCGAAACTCGATGAACTGGTCGACGAGGTCTCGAGAACCCTGGACGCCCGACGGGATGACCTCGCGCGGGACCCGCTCTCCGTCTTCCCGCCCCGGCTGATGGCGATCATCGAGGAGCATATCCACGAGGTCAGTATGCTGACGCACCCCACACCGGTGACCGTTCAGATGGAAGGACTGCGGGTGAAACTTCCTTTCGATCTCTATGCCCCCGAGATTCGGGCACTCGAGGTCACGGACGGGGTGACCATCGGGGATATCGCCGATGTCACACCGTCGCGGATGCGCAATTACATATTGATCCGGATTAAACCTTTCTCGGAGACTAAGATACTGGTGTAGCGATGGACTTTGAGAAGATACTTGCAAGGGTCGCTGAGCGCGGATCGGATGCGATCGCGAAGGAGTTCCTCCGGGAGATTGAGGCGGAATACGGAAGAGTCCCTCTAATTTTTGAGCGGATGGCGGAGCGGCCGGAGATCCTCATCTCGCACCTGCTCTATAAGGGTTCGGTTGTCGAGACCAGCCAGCTCGATCCAAAGACTATCGAGCTCATAAGCCTCGCGGTGGGTGCCGCGCTCAAGTGCAGCCACTGTATCGAGTACCACATGCAGGCGGCGATGGCGAAGGGCGCAACCCGGGCCGAGATCCTCGAGGTGATCCTGATCGCAGGGATGCTCGCGAATGCCGCGGTCCTCGCTGACGCCTACCGGGTGGTGAACGGTTCGGATCCCTGCCCCTCCTGCGACATCAACGGAATGGGTCTCAAAAAGACCTGTTCGGATGAGTGACCCCATCTATTTGGGCCATATACCCCCCAAGCCTCGGTCTTCCCTCTCTTTTGGACAGACTCCTGCATTCTTTCGCAGATTTCTTCCAGCGTACGCCGCAAGCAGAACCGAGAGGACGCCGGTGATAAAGATACCGTCGAATATTCCCGCTCCCCCGATGGAGAGGATGGTCGGCTGGTCCCCGGCAAGTGCGGCAAGTATGGCAGGGTTTGCGAGTTTGAGGATATCGGCACCGAGCAGGGTGCCCATCGTTCCCCCGGCGTAGGCAAGCCCTGCTGCCGTCTGGCAGCCGCGAGCGAGGAGAAGCCCTGCAGCCGCCCCTGCGATGGGTGCGATGTAGAAAGGCATGGTGATCCCGAGACCTGGGACGGGTGTTGCGAAGACATAAGCGATGAGCGATACGGCGATGATGGCGGCGAGGGTCTTTGGGCGTGAGATCCGGCCCCTTGCGATCATCTCGAGACTCACGATGAGTGGAATTATCGCTCCCCCGACGTTGGCCGCGATGGTGGCACCGCCGAGGGTTACCAGCGGGATGTCGATCAGGCTGCCGATGAGGGCTCCTACGGTTACCAGCACAGCCTGGTAGAACCGGAGCCCTATAGATTCGAACGTCCCTTCGGCAATAAGGAGCAGATTGAAGATGACGAGAGCGGGTATGAGAATGGCGAGGGCGATAAGAATCTGATCCGGACTGAAGAGGAACGGTAGAATCGTGATCGTCGGCAGCTCAGTCTCTATGGCCATACACTGGATGAGCCTCTGTCTTAAATATTTTAATCTGCTCTCCCCGATTGGCACTCAGAGGTGGATTAGGTGGAAATGGGTTTCTGCAGATATATGAATATTCCAAATTCAATGAAATATAGTCGATACTATATAGAAATGATTATAAGTCGATAGTTGGGATAAGTTTATCCAGCAAATATCTCCCGGATCAAGCAACAGGGGATTGTCCGCATCTTGCTGTGCGGGAGATTGCTCCTCTGTTGATATAATACGAATCTCGACTTTGTTCATCGTGATAGATCTGTATATGCCAAGGTGTGGGTGTTTGAAGACGGTTTCATTCTATCCAATAAGTTGCAGTTGTGCGGAGGTGCATGACGGCCATTACAGCTGAGGACCTGATCCGGCGCCTGGAGCGATTTCAGGCGTGTGGCCCGATTCCACTCGATGTGAAGAGGGGGGAGATCATGGGTATCCTCTGCAGCGGTGACCGAAGTCGAGAGACGCTGGCTGCAATCATCTCAACGGTTCTTTTTCCGGTTCCCGCGTTTGCGGAACGCTCGCCGCTTGCAATCCTCGGGAACCTCGGGGATGTGCGGCGGAGCATGGGCATCGTGTTCCCGGAGCCGGTGCTTGACCCGGCTCTGACCGTCAGGGAGAACCTGAATTTTCATGCACAACTGCAGGGGATGAGCAATGAGGTCCGAAGAAGACGGATCCTCGATCTTGCGAGACTCTTCGGGCTCTCTGATAGTCTTGACGTCGCGGTTGGGACCTGCTCCCCTACCATGGTACGGCACCTTGAGATCGCCCGGGCGTTCCTTGCATATCCCGGTGTCCTCTTCCTTGCTGAGCCGACGAAGGGGCTGGACGACTCCGGCCGAGAGGAGACCTGGAAACTGCTGCAGCGGTTGAACCGGGAACGGGGGGTGACGGTCATCTTTACGACTCAGGATCTTGTTGAAGCGGAGGCAATCTGCACCAGGGTTGCCGTGATTGATGGCGGGGAGATTGTGGCACTCGATACGCCGGAGACCTTCCGTGCGATCATGACCGTCAGTAGTGCATCGATGAAGTTTGACGACATCGTGTGAGATGGTTCGTCTCTGATACCACTGGGGATATCAGAGATCGGAACAACTATATGACGTTGGGCCTGATGTGGGCCCATGGTTTCCCCTCACCTTTCGTTTGTCTTCCTGCTCGCCGCCGGAAGTATCGTTGCGGCGACCCTCGCCGGCGGCTGTCTGAGTGATGCCCCGGCTCCTGATAACCAGGTTATCCGGACCATACCTCCGGATCAGGCATCCGCCCTGATCGAAGAGAACAGAGAGAATCCGAATTTTGTCATCGTGGATGTGAGAGGACCGGATGAGTTTGCTGCCGGTCATATCCCCGGTGCAGTCAATATCAATTCGGCGAATTTTGAGGAGCATATAGGAAGTCTTGACCCCGAGGCGGTCTACCTCATATGCTGCCAGAAGGGAGGTCGGAGCGCCGGTGTCCGGGAGATGATGCGGGAGGCCGGGTTTTCGGAGGTCTATGAGATCGAGGGCGGAATGAGCGCCTGGACGGCCGCGGGCCTCCCTGTGGTGCGAGACTGAACTACCCCGAACGAGCGGAGATGGAGTGGAAAAAGGGGAGTGGAGGTTCTATTTCCCCTTGCCTTAGATGATGATAGCCGCGCTCTTTGTATCCTTCTCGTCATCGAAATCGGTGATGGCGACCTCTGTTGAGAGGATAAGGCCTGCGATGGATGCGGCATTCTGGAGTCCGAGCCTCACCACCTTTGCGGGATCGATGACGCCGTGCTCAACAAGGTTTTCGTAACTGCCGGTCTTTGCGTTGTAGCCGAACGCGGGATCATTGCTTCCTTTTATCGTCGCGATGACTTCTGCCCCCTCGACGCCGGCGTTTCTTGCGATCTGCCGGATGGGCTCCTCCAGTGCCCGGCGCACGATGGATACGCCAACGTTACGGTCGTCGTCGAACTTCAACTTCTCAAGTGCGCCAATTGCCCTAAAGAGGGTGACTCCGCCTCCGGCAACCACGCCCTCCTCGACCGCCGCCTTTGTGGCGTTCAGGGCATCGTCGATCCGCATCTTCTTCTCTTTCAACTCGGTCTCGGTCGCCGCCCCGACCTTGATGACCGCGACGCCTCCCCCGAGGTTTCCGAGCCTCTTGCGGAGTTCGTCCTTCTTCCGCTCCGAGTCGGCTATATTGATCTGGGACTCGATGAGGCGCATCCGCTCTTCCAGGGCCTTGCGGTCGCCTTTCCCTCCGACGATCAGGGTCTTATCTCTGTCGACCTTGATTGTATGGGCTGTGCCGAAGACCTGCCGGGAAACATTCTCCAGTTTCATTCCTCTATCTTCGGAGATCACCGTCGCGCCCGTGAGAATAGCAATGTCCTCGAGGATTGCCTTGCGTTCGTCGCCAAAGCCGGGTGCTTTGACCGCACAGACTTTGAGAGCGCCGCGTATGATGTTTAAGACGAGAGCCGCCTGAGCCTCGCCCTCGACATCCTCGGCGATGATCAGGAGCGGTCGGCCCTCCTGGGCGGCCGTCTCGAGGATCGGGATCATCTGTTTGAGCGAGGTGATCTTTTTGTCGGTGACCAGGATGTAGGGGTCTTCATACTCGCAGACCATCTTCTCGGGGTCCGTGATCATATAGGGCGAGACATACCCCCGGTCGAACTGCATCCCCTTGACCACGTCAAGCCCGGTCTCGAGGCTCTTTGAATCCTCGACCGTGATGAGGCCCCCGGATCCGACCTTATCCATCGCCTCGGCGATGAGTTTGCCGATCTCCTCATCGTTGTTTGCGGAGATTGTGGCAACCTGGAGGATCTTGTCTCTGTCCTTGACCGGGACGCTCGTTGATCTTATATATTCCACGGTTGCCGCAACTGCGGCATCGATGCCCCGCTTGACCTCGATCGGGTTTGCCCCGGCGGAGACGTTCTTTAACCCCTCGTTGAGGATGGCCTGGGCGAGGAGCGTTGCCGTCGTCGTCCCGTCGCCGGTCCGATCCTGGGTCTTCTGGGCAACTTCCTTGACAAGTTTTGCACCGATGTTCTCGAACTTGTCGTGAAGTGAGATCTCTTTTGCAATCGTCACGCCGTCGTTCGTCACGACAGGGTTTGTCGATTTATCGATCACGACGTACCTGCCTTTTGGACCGAGCGTGATCTTAACGGTGTCGGCAACCTTATTGACGCCGGCAAGGAGTGCTCTGCGGGCATCTTCGTTGAAGATCAACTGCTTGGATACTGCCATGGACTCCCTCCTCACTCAATCTTTGCCAGGATGTCCTTGAACGGGACAAAGATATACGTCTCTGAATCGATCTCGAACTTATCCGCGCTGTAGCCCCCGTACAGAACATGGTCCCCCGGTTTGAGGGGAAGCTTGGTACCATCGTCGCGCTCACCCACTGCAACGACGATTCCCTCTTTTTTTCCTTCCTGCGCGGATTCAGGAATATAGATACCGCTCTTCGTAACTTCCTCTTTTTTTGTGGGTTTCAGTAGAACCCGTTCGCCAATCGGAATAATCTCCATGAGCCTATCACTTCCAGAGATTATTTGCGTCCTTCTCTTTGGACGCTCAAATATTTATATCTTATCAAAGTTGTAGATATCATTTCGACTTTATTGATAACTTTTATATTTCATCCAATCCATATCCATCACCAACCCATGGCGCCAATGGCAAGACAGATAATATTTCGGCAGATCGAGAGGCCGCGAGGTGGACAGGGGTATGACGACCTTGAGTGGTTCTTCAAGAGCCTCGGCATTGGAGAGGGGAGGGATATCGAACAGATCGCTCAGCGGATCGTCATCACCCTCCTTGAGCACCAGTTGCCCGGGACCGGAGTGTCGGTGGAGCGGATATCCCAGGACCTTGAGATCTCCAGTTCACGCGTCAACCACCATATCCGAAACCTTATCGATGCCGGTGTCGTTTACCGTCACAAAAGGCAGATCTACCTTCGGGGGAACTCTCTCCAGTCGATGGTGCGGGAACTGCGCAAAGACGCCCTCAGGGTCCTCGACGATCTTGAGGCCGCGGCTGTGGAGATCGACCGGAAGTTCGGCATCGACGAGTGAGCCCGGCCCCGGAGGACTGTCTCTCACTCATCATGCTTTATGCAGGTGACCCCCTCCGGCTCTTCGCTCTCCCGGGTCTCGATCACGATGGTATCCGAGATCCGGTTAAAGAGCCTCTGTTTTGAGCCGGGCATGGCAAGCCACCCAATCAGGCAGTCGGGAACCAAAAAGAAGGCTTTTCCGAAACTCTCAAGGGCAGCGGCACCAAGCCCGATCTCTTCGCCGGCACGGCCGGTGACACGGATCTTCAACGCCATCTTGCCGATGGACTGACCCCGGTACCCCTCGAGCAGCGTCCAGTAGACGAAGAGGGCAAGAGAGGAGAGGCTGAAGGAGAGGAGACCGGGGTCGATCGTGATCCGCCATGCCGGCGGCAGCCAATCGGAGAGCGCCCAGAACGGCAGCCCGATCACGATGATATCGACCAACCAGGCCCAGAGCCGCGTCTCCCACCTGGCGAGGTAGAGGGGGACCATACTCTTCTTTTTATCGATCTTTGCGGGCCTTAAGGATTGGTATCGCCGGTTCGCGGGTGGTCGGTGCAGGGGACCGCATCCCTCAAAACGGTTCACCCATGCAAAAATGCGGAGGCTACTAACCGATGTAACTCAGTTCTTCGCGACCCCGGGCCTCTTCGGTCTCCTGGATCTTTGCTATGATCTGCTCCATGGCCTCAGCGCGCTGCTGCAGGCTGGTCGGGTCGACATCGATCCCGATCAGGCGTGAGAGGACCGCAAGAAGGCTGTCGGCACTCCTTGGGTCGACGATATATCCGCTTGTCTCGCCCATCAGGCAGATCCCCTCGATCCCCCGCATCTTGCCGAGGCCGAGCAGGAGTCCTGATGCTCCCATGATCATGCCGCCGCCTTCGGCGTTCTCAAACGACCCTCCGGCCGCCTCCACTTCCGGCCGGAGATGCTCCATGTTGACCGAACAGAGTACTCTTGGGTGTTCGACCAGGTGCCCGACACCGTATCCGCCGAGTGTATAGATCCGCCGGACACCGAGGCTCTCAGCAATATCCAGATAATGCTCGGTCAGAATATAGTGGCCTTCGGCCGAGTTGCTCTGGAAGTCGCCCACTAAAAAGAGGGCTGCCTTCCCGTCTTTCTCGCAGCGGTAGATCTCGTTGTTGACCAGGTGCGTGACGCCATGCCCATCGACGATCACCTGCGGCGGGAAATAGATCGAATAGATCTCTGCTATCTTCTCGGCTGCCAGTTCGGAGATCATGTGATCGGCAACGAGTTTCCCGACGTGCCCGATGCCGGGCAGGCCCTCGATCAGGATCGGAGCGTCGATGTCTTCTTCCCGAAGAAAGTTTACTCTGACGTCTTCCATCTGCGTGCCGCTCTCCTGTAACTACAGTATCTATCCTCCGGTGAAAAGCGTGCCGGATGGGCCGGCCGGGACGGTCGGCCGCAGACCGGGCATACCGGAGAGAGTGTATATCTTCCGTCCTGTGGACAACGGCGAATACGACTGCTCATACCGTTTTATCCGGCCTTCTGCTTCCGGATAAACTTGCCGGATCCGCCTGCCCGCTCGACTACACCGACGGCGGCATTTGCTGCCTTCTCGATAGCTTTTTCCGCCGACTTATAATCTGGCGCAGTAACTTTTATCCGGTAATTTGGAGCCCCAATGTAGATCAGGTCGATCTCGATATCCTCGATCTTCGGCTGTGCGCTCCGGAGCGCCCGCCGGATCACATTGACGCCATCAGGTCGCGGGGATGTCAGGACGAGGTTTCCTGTGATCGTAACCCGTGGAACTTTTACGTTCTCGTGCGCAAGGGCAATGAGTGATTCTTTGACAGATTTGTCGAGTTTCAGTTTCTCTACAGCCTCGCCGCCGGTGGTGACGATATCCTCGAAGGCCGGGTACAACTGGCCGTATTCATGATATATGGCATCCTCGATTACCCTGCGGTCCACGCCCGTCGCCTCGGACGCGAACCCGATCCATTTCGTGGCCTTCTGTTCGTTCTTCCACTCGTGGATCTTCTCGCGCCGCTGGTGCTCGTTGACATCCTTTAACGAGAGATCGATGTGGCCACGATCTGGATCCACACCCAGGACTTTGCAGACGACTTTCTGTCCCTCCCGTATGTAATCCCGGATGTACTTAATCCAGCCCCGCGCTATCTCGGATATCGGTATGAGCCCTTTTCGCTCGTTGTACTCATCCAGGGTCACGAACGCCGCAAAGTCCTTCACGTCCACGACCGTGCAGACGACGAGTTCTCCTTCTTCGGGCCACTCTCTCTCGTGCATGAAATAATCACTCGAGTACTGCCAGTATCTCAGCCTTTATATCAGCTTTCCCACCGCGGGGTTCTGCAAGAATACGCCCGCAGACGTTGCACTCCACAACGGTGCTTGCTTTCTCAAAGACTACCTGTTCGTTCTCACAGTCGGGGCACTTTACCCGGAGGAATGTGCTCCTGTTCTCTCTGTTCATCCGGACCATAATATCTTACTCCGTAAGCTCAAATTTGCCGAGCCTGAACCCCGGCCGGAGGTGCGCTTTTCCACAGACCGTGCACCGGTATTTGACGTTGATCCTCTTTGTCGGCTTGTCGCCGCCGGGCACCTTGCTGAACTTGCCCATGTTGCCCACCGTGCTCCTGCGCCCCTTCTGGCGGTCGATCCAGTTGAAGTGGCGCACTTTGCCCTTCTTTACCTTTACGACCTCGTGGATCTGGTGATTCCTGCAGAATGGGCAGTACGTCTTGAACTTTGATGGCATTTTCATAATAATAGCCTCTATTTGATTGATTTCGAGTACCTATATTACTTGTTAAGCCTAATATTTAAGGCTATGTCGTGCTCGCAGAGCACATCCGCATTGCTTTCCGGCAGGGTGACGATATCACCCTTCTTTAAGATATAGACTCTGCCGTCTACTCCCATGAACGACTCTATATCGGTGCGTATATGCACAAGAGCGTAGGGGGATGGGGCCGGGCGGGGGGCAGCGGCTGTCTCTTCCTCCGGTTCGTCGGCCATCGCCGTCTCTTCGACTTTATCGAGGTCTCTTGCGGCGGTTGTGGATCTCTCGCCAAGCGACGTCTCTTCTCCGTGGATGAGCGCCTCCCGGCAAGCCTCGATAGCGTCGACGATCTGCTCGTACATCACCCGCTCCTGCGGGAGCATCTTTCGGGCCTCGTCCTTGTCGAAGTACTGCCCCTCGATCTGCTGGAACGCAAGGTCGAGGATCTGCCTGGTCCGGATGGAGAAGATCTCCTGCACCGTCTCGGTGACGCTCCCGATCTCCTCGATGATCAGGCTTCCCATCCTGCTCTCCAGGGGGTTCTGCAGGCTGTAATAGTCGGCCTTCAGCTTCTCGATATGCGCCCGGGCCTCCTCGTAGAGACTGGGCTCAATCTCGGAGAGCCCTCCCGAGTGGTGCATGTCAAGCAGCGCCTGGCGGAGTCGTTCAAGAGGATCGGCAGCCATCGGTTACCTCACACCTCCGGCTATCTCCGCCATGTTCCGGCAGCAGAGGAAGACCGCGAGTGCCTCGGGGACGCTTACCGTACCCGTCTTCAACGTGTAGGTATTTCCGAGCAGAGATGTGGTGATGTTTGCCTTCACGTCAATCCGCACCTCCCGCTCGCCGAAGACCACCGCGTCCACGAGCGGGTCGAAGTCCGCGAGATCGCAGATCTCGAGCGGCACGACCCGCATGCCGCTCCCGCCATGGAGGGACCCGGGCGCCCGGATCAGCCGTTTGATGTCGGTCGTGACCGGTTCATCCGCACGTGCCCCTACATCCCTGATCCGGCCCTCAAACTCGGGTGCGGCCACGAGTGCCCGGACGACGCGGTTTTGCAGGAGGTCACTTGGGGCCTTCTTGAGATGTGCATCCAGATGTGCGACGAACTCCGAGGCCGTTCGTTTGCTGATACCATCAAGTCCTGCAAGATACGCTATCGCCTCGGCAGGTGGAAGGCCGGAAAGCCAGGAGAGGTGGGTGCGGAGCGCCTCACCATAGCGCCACCGCCATCCGGGCCGGGTGCTCCTGTCTCCCGGTGCAAGCATCGCGTCCGGGTCAAGCCCTATGCCGCAGACATAATCGACGATCTCACGCCGTTCCGGGCTTCCCCATCCCCGGACGGCGATATCGGTGACGTGAACGTGGTAGCCCCGTCCTCCGGAGAAGGCAATCCTGATCTGGTTTTTGGAAAATCCGAGTTCATCGGTCAGAATCCCGATCAATTTCTCGGTCTCCTCCTTGACCCGTGCAAGCATTACCGGGTAGGGGCCGCGGACGATCTGGTCGGCATCGAGATCGAAGATCAGGTCAGCGCCGGCCCAGTGCTTCTCGCTCATCGTCGGCGCTGATGGTGTCTGGTAGTAGGCCGTTGAGTAGTAGGCGTGAGCGGGCACCAGACTCCTCACGTACGCGTTGAGTTCTTCGCGGTCCACAAATGCCATGTGCCGCCGCATCCGGATCTCTGCCGCGGCATCAAAGAAGACAAATCCCCACTCGCGCTGCTCAAGGGACGACGGAGCGGCGATGTTCTGCCTCTGGTAATACTCGCCAAACCTCTGCTTGACAAACTCGAGCGTCGCGGGCTTCATGGAAGCGTCTTGATCATATATGGGCCCACTCGTTCATATCCCTGTTTCCTGTAGTAGGGCCGCACCCCGACACCGCTCATCACCGCGAGCCGCCGATAGCCGTGATCGCGAGCCTCCTCTTCCGTCTCGGAGAGGAGTTCGCTGCCGTAACTGCGGTGCTGCCAATCTCTGGCGGTCGCCGGGGTGCTCAAGGGGACCATGCTCCCGTAGACATGGAGCTCGCGCAGGAGTGCTGCATCAGCGAGCTCCTCGCGGAATGGCCGGTATGGGAACCGGAGTCGGGCGAACCCGACGAGGGTGTCTACCGAACCCGCCTGGATGAACCGCTCCTCCCCACCGCAGGCCTGGTAGGTGTAGGTCGAGATCGCGACTTCCTCCGGCGCAGGCGTTCTGCCCACCTCGCGGCACCGGATGCACCGGCAGCGGAGCCCCTGCTCCCGGAGCCGCGCCCCTGCAAGCTGGCGGAAGTTGCTGTGCCGCGAGCCCGCGACGATCAGTTTTGCCGGAATGTCCCGCTGGATTCGCTGGAGGCGGACGTACTCCGGGAGGAGAGATTTTGCGTAGGCGACAAGATCGATCAGCTCCTCCTCGGTGTAGGGCCGGTACTCCCCCCGCTCCCAGAGGGCCTCGATCTCGGATCCCGGAGTAACCAGGGTCGGGTAGATCTTTAAGAAGTCCGGCCGGAACCGCGGATCAGCGAAGAGCTCCTGAAACATCCGCCGGTCGTCCTCCATACTCGCGCCGGGGAGGTTCGGCATCACGTGGAACCCTACCTTCAACCCGGCATCCCGAAGGAGGCAGTTTGCCTCGACAGAGTCCGCGACCGCGTGGCCCCGGCGGTTGTACTCGAGGATCCGGTCGTCCAGGTGCTGGACGCCAAGTTCCACCTTGGTCACGCCCATCCTAAGCATCCGGTTGATATGCTCCTTTCGGCACCAGTCCGGCCTTGTCTCGAAGGTTGTCGCGACGCACCTGACTCGCGCTGACTCGTTTGCGGCAAATATCGCCTCCAGGTCGGGCAAGGCCGGCGCCATCCCGACCCGGGGGTAATCGTTCATCGCCTGCACGGCGGCCCCGACGAACCACTCCTGGTACTCGAGAGGTCGGGCGGTCATCGTTCCGCCCATCACGATCATCTCCGCCTTGTCGACGTGGTGCCCGAGCGCCTCGAACTGTCCAAGTCGAGCCTGGACCTGCTTGTAGGGATCATACTCGTGCTCCCGGGCGCGGAGCGCCGCCGGCTCCTCACCTGTGTAACTCTGGGGAGAAGCAAAGGGGTGTTCCGGTCCGCCGGGGCAGGGGAGACACTTCCCATGGGGGCATGGGTGCGGGGAGGTCATCACCGCGACCGGCGCCACCCCCGAGAGGGTCCGCGTGGGTTTGACGAGGAGGAGCGGCCGGAGCACTTTGCGTTCCTCTGGTGTCGCGGCGGCAAGAATTGCGGAACTCTTGGGCATATTGGCGCTATACTCCCTGCAGACGTCGAGTTTGATCTTCTGGACATCAACAGGGCCGGGCCCGGCAGAAAGGATGCGGGAGATGATCTCCCGGGAGATATCGGTATCGTTCATCATCTAATGTTCGGTTGCAATCTGTTCGGACTGAAAATCGGCGTGGTATTCGATGTATGGGTTGTGATGAGTTCTAATGTGCTGGACGATCTCTTTTCCCAACGTGAGAATAGCCTTTTTATGTGAGACTTTATTCTTATGGATATGGACGGGTGAGATGTGGAGAGCGTCGTACTGATCGGTCGGAATCACTTCCCCGGTTGTGCTTTCATAATACTTTTTAATGTGAACTAGCAGCATGTGTAAGTGGAGCAGCTCTTCTTTTTGCACAATATCACCTTTCCTCGAAGAATACTACTGTCCGCGGGTAGATATAATTTGTTGGTGATCTTTTTATATGCACAAGCCGCGCGCACTTGGGGCGTTCATAGGGCTTGCAATCGGCGATGCTCTAGGCGCGCCCCTGGAAGGCCTTCCCCCGCGTCCGATTGCCGTAACGGAGATGGAGGGAGGCGGAATTCATGACACCCTTCCGGGGGAGTATACCGACGATACCCTGCAGGCCACAGCCCTGGCAGAGAGCCTTGTCGAGTGTGGGGAGTTCGATCCCGATGACTTTGCCCGACGCCTGGTTTTGGTATACCGCGCCCATCCGAAGTTCTTTGGGCCGACGTCAGGAGCCGTCCTCGACTTGATCGAGAGGGGGGTCGCCCCGGAGGATGCCGCAAGGAGGGTGCATGAGGCACGCGGGGGGAGCAGGAGCAACGGAAGCGTAATGCGCGGGATCCCGATCGGCATCTTCTACCCGCCAGAGGAGGTATGGGAGGTGAGCCTTGCCGCGTCCCGCGTCACCCACCACGACTCGACCGCCGGTGAGGCCTCGGCATTCGTCAACCGGATGGTCAGCGGGATGTGCCGGGGAGAGACGGCCGATACGGCATTCAGCCGGGCCCTCGATCTCTCTAGAGATCCGGAACTCAGGGGACTGCTCGAGGATTACCGGGCCCACGCGCCCGAGCCATCGCTTGATGCCGTCATCTGCACTCACTGCGCCGTTAGGATCTTTATGGAGGCGTCGTCTTTTCGCGATGCGGTCGTTTGGGCGGTCAACCTCGGTGGCGACGCCGATACCGTCGGCGCGATCGTCGGCGGCCTTGCCGGGGCGCACTTCGGGATCGAGTCAATCCCGGCGTCGTGGCTCTCGGCGCTCCGTGACCGAAAAGACCTTCTTAGCCTTGCACAGCGGCTCTTTGCAGAGAGCAGACCGTAATATCAGACCGGCCGAAGTTCCACAAGTTTTAAGGAGCGGCCCCGCTCGCAGATCTCGGGCGCGTTGCCGAGGACCTCTCCGACAATATACTTTCCCTTCTCGATGATGCCGTCGGGATGGCAGAGCGAGTAACTCCGACAGTCCGTGCGTGAGCAGGAGGACTCATATCGCACCTGCGAGTTCGCTATAGCCATATCAGCGCTGATGAGCGCAACGACGGGGGCCTCGGCAACATCAACCGCGACTGCCGCTTCGTGGTGGACCGGACACTCGTGTCGGGTATTTGAGCGGATCCCCATGATCCGATACTTCTTCCCGGGTTGCAGGTTATGGCAGACCTTGCTCACCTTGCAGTTTTCACATTCCGGGCACGTGGTGCCTTCGTATACGAATTCAAGCCCTTGCTTTGCGAGTGCTGCGCCGATGAGGGTCACTTTTGTCTTCTCGTTTGCCATAACCTCACTCCCGGTAGAGCATCTTCACGAGTTCGCGTGCCGATTCTTGCGTCAGCCCCATATCCAGTATCGTGAACCGCTCCGGACGGATCGTCCGGGCGGCAAGCAGCGCTTCTACTGCCGTCTCGTCATCGATCCCGATCTCGGCCGGGGTGGTCGGTGCGCCGATCTTTCGCAGGGAGTCGCGGATACCCTCCCAGTCGCCGCCATGGAGGTACATCGTGATGATCGCCCCGATTCCGCATTTCTCGCCGTGGAGGCCCTTTCCAGGTGCGAGTTTATCCAGCGCGTGGGAGAACTTGTGCTCTCCGCCGCTGCCGGGGCGGGACGACCCCGCGATGCTCATCGCAACCCCGGACGAGACCAGCGCCTTCGTCACGATCCAGGCGCTCTCCTCGGAATGGGGTTTAATGAGGTCGGCATTCTTAAAGAGGATCTCGGCGGTCATCCGCGAGAGGGTCAGCGCGTATTCGGAGAGCTGTTCGCCCCGGAGGCGGTGGGCGAGTTCCCAGTCGAGGACCGCGGTGCAGTTTGCCATGATATCTGCACACCCCGATGCCAGCAGGCGGTGGGGTGCCGATGCGATGATCTCGGTATCGGCAACGACCGCGATGGGGGGTTCGGCGGAGAGCGAGACATTCCCGTCGGCGGTCGGGACCGAGGCCCTTGACGAGGCGATGCCGTCGTGAGAAGCGGCGGTGGGTACGCTGATGAAGTGGCGGTCGGTGTTGTAGGAGGCGATCTTTGCCGTATCGATGACCCGGCCCCCGCCGACGCCGATGACAAACCCGACCTCGGCCGATGCCGCCTCGGCCTTCTTGATCGTATCGAGGTAGTCGGTGCCGCTTGTAGTAAATATAGTGGTATCATACGACCCGGAAAGGAGCGCCTCGACTCTCTTTCCGGCGACATCTTTGGTCTGATCCCCGGATATGATGAGCACAGAGTCACCGAGATCAAGGTCTTCGCAGATGGCCGGGAGCTGCTCGATGACGCCGTGTCCGATGACGACGTCCCGAGGGAGCTGCATCCACTTGGACTTGTCAAAAACCTTGGTTCTGAGTAGGTTTATCCGGTCTGCGCTCATTTAGATCAGTAATGATTAGGGAGTTCATCTACAAATATTACATAGATCCCATTCGCTACGGTGAGGCGTATACCCTCGTCGATACATTGACCTATGCCCTGATCCTCATTGCAGCCGTCTATCTCGTTTATCGGGGGCTCCGGCGGTACAAGATTGCCGTCGACGACGAACTGGTGCTTGCGACCCTGCCGTTTGTTGTCCTGGGCGGGCTTCTTAGGGTTGTTGAGGATACCGGGATGATCACGTCCGATCTACGGTTTCTCCTGATCACGCCCCTGATCTTCTTTGTGATCTTTGTGATTGCGGTGGTGGCTCTCTTTGCGGGAAAGTTTGCTGAGAATGCCGGGTTGATCTCCCGCTACAGCTGGTTCTACGGTGGGGCAGGGGTCGTCGCCTGCCTCGCCGCCGGTGCGGCCCTGATCTGGTTCGGCCTTACTGAGACGCAAATCGCGCTTAATGTACTCGCTGTCATCCTCACTCTTGCCGCCGTAACGTCGCTTGCGCTCTGGGCGTTTCTGGTCTATGTGCTCAAGTGGGATTATGCCTCGAATATTCTCTATAAACTTCTCATCTTCGGGCACATGCTGGATGCGAGCGCAACAAGTTACGGGATCGACCTGCATCCCATCCACTATGTTGAGCAGCATGTCGTGGGCTCGAACCTGATTGAGATTACCGGCACCGCATTCTCGATGTTTCTCCTCAAGATCGCGGTACTCATCCCTGCGATATACGTCCTTGAGTTGTATCGGCGGGAAGGAAATCCCGATCTCTGGCACCTCATCCTGCTTGCGATGATCGTCGTCGGCATGGCCCCGGGGATCCGGGATCTGGTGCGGATGGTGCTCTATGTCTGAAGTGTTCCCTCTCCGGGCCACGATCCTTGCGGCCGTCTTCTTTGCCGTCTCGGTAGGTCTAGGAGCCGTCACCGTGGTCAGCGATCCGGCGGTCGGCGAAGAACTTATGGCCCTCTTTGCCGAGCAGGTGGCAGGTCAGATCCTATCGGACTCTCCGGCAATCCTTGCCTGGAACCTGTTCTTGAATAACCTCTCCACCTGTCTCCTCCTCTTCCTCGGCGGAGCTTCGTTTGGTGTGGTTACGTTGCTGATCCTCTCGGTCAACGGTCTCCTGATCGGTGCGGTGACCGAACTTGTGCGCGAGCAGCAGGGTCTTGCCTTCATCGCGGCGGCGCTTGTGCCGCATGGCATCTTTGAGATCCCCGCCTTCCTCATAGCGGGTGGCCTCGGTCTCCTCCTCGGGCAGGAACTCCTCGCGGAGTGGCGGGGTGGTGGTGATGCCGCCGCCCGGGCAGCGAATCTTTCCCGCCTATTCCTCCGGATCGTCGTCCCGCTTCTTGCGGTTGCAGCGGTCGTGGAGGCATTTATTACGCCGGCAATCCTAAGTATGATCGCTTAATGAGCCAGATCAATAGTTTTTGAGGTACGAGTTGGATGGAAGAATCTACAGGCGCACTCCCCCGGAAAGATGATTTTTCCCAGTGGTATAATGAGATCCTCTGGCGAGCTGAGATCATGGACGTCCGCTACCCGGTCAAGGGGCTGTACGTCTGGTATCCCTATGGGTTCGGCATACGGAAGCGTGCATATGGCATACTCCGCGACCTGATGGATCGCGATCATGAAGAGACGCTCTTCCCTCTCCTGATCCCCAAGACCGAGTTCATGAAGGAGGCCGAGCACATCAAGGGCTTCGAGGACGAGGTCTACTGGGTCACTCACGGCGGCACGAGCGAGCTCGATGTGCCGCTTGCCCTCCGGCCGACGAGCGAGACCGCAATCTACCCGATGTACTCCCTCTGGATCCGGTCGCACACGGACCTGCCGTTGAAACTCTATCAGATCGTCAATACGTTCCGTTACGAGACGAAGCATACCCGTCCGCTCATCCGTCTCCGGGAGATCACATCTTTTAAGGAGGCACATACCGTCCATGCAACCCGCGAGGAGGCCGAAGAACAGGTCGAAGCCGCTCTTGCCCTCTACAAGGAGTTTTACGACGCTCTCTGCGTCCCGGTGATCCTCTCCCGCCGTCCGAGCTGGGACAAGTTCCCGGGTGCCGACTACACCGTCGCGGTCGATACCATCATGCCTGACGGCAAGACGCTCCAGATCGGCACGGTGCACATGCTCGGCGATCACTTCTCCCGCACCTACGATATCACCTACGAGGATGCAAACGGAGACCAGCAGTACGCCTATCAGACCTGCTACGGGATATCCGAGCGGTCGATTGCCGCCGTGATCAGCGTCCACGGTGATGACAAAGGGCTCGTCCTGCCGTCGGCGGTCGCCCCGATCGAGGTCGTCATCGTCCCGGTCATCGTCGGGACGCGGCGCGATGAGGTGCTCTCGGCCGCTGCAGAGCTTGAATCGGAACTCAAAGGCGCCGGATTCACCGTGAAACTGGACGACCGGGATATGCGCCCGGGAGCGAAGTACTACCACTGGGAGATGCGTGGTGTACCGCTCCGACTCGAGATCGGGCCGCGGGATATCGACTCGAACACGGTCGTTGCCGTCACGCGCACGGGGCGGAAGGTCAAACTCGATCGTCGGGGCGTTGTTGAAGGGATCTCCTCGATCTTTGCAGAATTTAGAGGAGAACTCTTCGAGGCTGCAAAGCAGGCGATGGCCGACCGGATCACCGTCGTCGCGACCCTCGAGGAGGCCGCCAGTGCGGTGAAAAGCGGCGTTGCGGTCGCTCACTGGTGCGGCTCACAGGAGTGTGCAGAAAAGATTGAGGCGGCGACGGATGCGAGCATCCTCGGGTCCGATATCCGGTCGGACCTGGTCACCGTCTCGGACGGCCCATGCATCGCCTGTGGCGGCAAAGGCACGTCAACTCTGATTGCGCGGACTTACTGACAGCAGGATGGGCAGATATACGTTTTTGGATGCTCAGGGGCCGAGAGGTCTCCTGAGATTACCGCTTTTCCGCCGGTGAAGAATATTCTGCCGCATTTTGCGCACCGCTTCGGGAGCAGCCGCTCCCAGCGGCTCATCGGAACTTCCAGAGTGAATTGCATCTTCTCTGCGTCGGCGGGGTTGCACTGGGCGAGTTCCTCGTACCGTGAGAGGATCTGCATGACCTGGAACGGGTTTGCTCCCCTGCTGCAGAACCGATTGAAGACAAATAATTGAAAGATCATCCACCCTAGGTCGGAGCGCTCAAGGGTCTCCTCATATTCGCTGCAGGTACCGTCGTCATCATCGAGGGAGTACCCGCAGAGGGGGCAGCGCCCACCCACGAGTTCATCCAGGAAGACCTCTTCGTGGCAACTGGGACAGGTGGTGTGGGGGGTATGCATTCTGGAAGTCATGGTTGTACTGGCCTCATTCCTTTTGCTCTTTCAGAGACTTGCGACCTCACTTTATGCCTCTTTGAGGCGTTTCTGGCGGGATTCGCGGTCTCCGAGATAGCCTGAGGTTTTATTACGTATTGCGCTGGGGGTACTCTTATACATGTCGAATGAGGCCGCTGGATTTAACCCCCAAAGTGCAGGGCATGGCTCTCCTGCGGAGATGATGAACGAGTCTTTCGGGGTTGGACGGCTCTCGATAAGCGTTTTGCTCTCACTCTTCTTGCCGGGCAGAAAGTGTCTGGCTGGAGGCCATGGAGACCAACTTCTCCTACAGCGCATATCCCATGGTACCGGTCATGTTTTGGAAAAGAGGGCTGCACGGAGGATATTTATACATCGGGGGGTAATCTGCGCGCATGGCATCCCCAGCAGCATCTCAAGTCTATATCATCGATGCATCGGATCGCGATCACGCCATCGAGACCCTCTGGCGCGAGACTGGTTCCCCAATGCTACGCGGAAAGACTGTTGCTGTCAAGGCGAACTTCAATAGTGATGACCCGTTCCCTGCAACGACCCATCCTGATACGCTGGAGGCGATCTTTAGGCAGATCAGGAACGCAGGTGCCCGGTCGATCATGCTGGGGGAGCGGAGCGGGATGGGAGAGACAAGAACCGTCTTGAAGAATCGGGGGATCATCGATCTCGCGGAGCGGGCTGGAGCGGAGGTGGTGGTGCTCGACGTTCTCGAATCCGACGGCTGGAAGGCTGTGCCGCCAGATGGTCTCCATTGGAAGCGGGGATTTCTGATCGCCCGGACCTTCTCTGAAGCGGATGCGGTGGTCCAAACCTGCTGCTTGAAGACTCACCGATTTGGGGGCCACGTCTCCCTCTCGCTCAAGAACCTGGTGGGGACCGTGGCGGAACGGGACCCTAGAGACGGTTACAACTACATGGCGGAACTGCACTCCTCGCCGCACCAGCGCCGGATGATCGCCGAGATCAGCCGGTTCTGCCCCTGTGATGTCGCCATCATGGATGCAACGCAAGGTTTCTCGACCGGTGGGCCAGAGCGGGGCGACGTCATTGCGCCGAACGTCATCCTTGCCAGCACCGACCGTGTCGCCCTTGATGCTGCCGGGATCGCCTTGCTCCGTCTTTACAACTCGACGCCGGAGGTGATGGAGGGCCGGATCTTTGAAATGGAGACCATCGCCCGCGCTGCCGAGCTCGGTCTCGGCGTCCGGTCGGCGGAGGACCTCCGGCTTGTCGCGCTCGACTCGGAGAGCAAAGAGCTCGTCCTCGATATGCGGAGGATTCTGGACGAGTCCGCCTGATTATTAGAAGAGGAGATGGTCGAGCAGGATCCGGAGACCGATCCCGATAAGGATCACCCCACCGAGGATCTCGACCTTCCTTCCGAAGATCCGGCCGAACGAACTTCCCACGAGCACGCCGGCGGCGGAGAGAGCAAAGGTTACAAGACCGATCGTGACCACGGGCCAGAGTATTGGGGTATCGAGAACGGCAAATGTGATGCCGACGGCGAGGGCGTCGATGCTCGTTGCGATGGCGAGCAGTAGAAGCGTCGCGATGCCTCCTGTGGTAAACTGAACGCTTTCGCCCTTCTCCAGCACCGCCTCGATGACCATCCGCCCGCCGATCAGGGCAAGCAGGATGAAGGCGATCCAGGGAGCGTATGCCCCGACAAACGAGGCGAGGTTCACCCCGCCGAGCCAGCCAAGCACCGGCATCGCGGCCTGAAACCCACCGAAGAGTCCTCCGATAATGAGAGCCCACCGGACCCGGTCTTCCCGAACAGTGGTGCCTCCGCTGATCGAGACGGCAAACGCGTCCATTGCAAGCCCGGCTGCTATGAGGAGGACCGTCACAAATTCCATTTATACGAGGTTCGACGCGGGGCGGGATAATGCTATGGCCGTTTGCGGATGCTATAAGATGCCCTAGAGCCCTACCAATACGGAGTGATGGAAAAGATGAGCACACTGACGATCGGCCTTATCCAGACGGCGGTGGGGATGGACCCCGACCGCAACCTGGCTCACACACTTGATATGGCGAGAACGGCGATCGCCAGGGGCGCCCGGATTCTCTGCCTGCAGGAACTCTTCCGGGTCCCCTATTTCCCGCAGTACGAGGATGCAGACGCCTCGGACTACGCGGAGACCATACCGGGTCCTTCGACCGATGCGTTCTCGGCGCTTGCCCGGGAGCATAACGTGGTGGTCATCGTGCCGGTCTACGAACGGACCGCGTCCGGCGAGCATTACAACACCGCGGTGGTGATCGATGCCGACGGGCGGCTCCTCCTCCCGGCCTACCGGAAGGTGCATATCCCCTACGATCCCCTCTTCTACGAAAAGACCTACTTCCGGCCTGGAGACCGATATCGAGTTTATGATACTCAATACGGCCGGATTGCCGTGCTCATCTGCTATGACCAATGGTTCCCGGAGGCCGCAAGAGCTGTCGCGCTGCAGGGTGCGGAGATCATCTTCTACCCGACCGCCATCGGCAGGATTGCCGGGGAGGAGCCACCTGAAGGCGACTGGCGTGATGCGTGGGAGACGGTTCAGCGGGGCCATGCGATAGCAAACAGTGTTCACGTCGCTGCCGTCAACCGGGTGGGCACTGAAGGGGATCTCCAGTTCTTCGGGAGTTCCTTTGTTGCCGATGCGTTCGGGAACGTCCTTGCCCGGGCAAGCGAGACCTCCGAGGAGGTCATTGTCGTGGAGGTCGACCTCGCGGAGAACGAGACCATCCGGGATGGCTGGGGTTTCTTCCGGAACCGGCGGCCGGAGACCTACCGGCCGCTTACCCGCCGGCTCCCCCCGGGGAAGACCCCTGTGAGTTTAGGCTACCGCATGCCGGCGGAATGGGAGCCGCACGATGCCGTCTGGCTCTCCTGGCCCCATGACCGGGAGACGTTTCCCGATCTTGCCAGCGTAGAGCGGACCTACATCGAGATCATCGCGGCTCTGCGCGGGTCCGAGACCATCAACCTCCTCGTCACGAGCGAAGCGATGCGCACCCGGGTTGAGGCGATGCTTGAGGAGGTAGGCCTCGATACACGGGGCATCAGGTTCCACATTGTAGATTATGCCGACGTCTGGTTCCGGGACTACGGGCCGACGTTCGTCCTCAATCAAAAGAGTAAGAGCCTTGCGATGGTGGACTGGACCTTCAACGCCTGGGGGGAGAAGTACCAGGAACTTATGGAGGATACCCGGATCCCGCTCATCATGAACCGCGAACTGGATCTTCCCGTCTTCACCCCCGGTATTGTTCTTGAGGGGGGAGCGATCGATGTGAACGGGTGCGGCACGGTGCTCACGACGGAGTCCTGCCTCTTAAACCCGAACAGGAACCCGCACCTCTCCAGGGAGGAGATCGAGGCCTACCTGGAGGCCTACCTCGGCGCAGGAAACGTCATCTGGCTAAAGCAGGGGATCGCCGGCGACGACACCGACGGCCATATCGACGATATCGCCCGGTTCGTGGGGCCGACGACCGTCGTCTGCGCCCTAGAGGAGAACGAGGACGACGAGAACTACGCGATCCTGCAGGAGAATTATGAGATCCTTACGGCGTCGACCGACCAGGACGGGAACCCTCTGACAGTCATCCCGCTCCCGATGCCGGGAAGGGTCGGGGGCGCGAAGCGGTTGCCGGCAAGTTACGCGAACTTCTACATTGGAAACCGTGTCGTGCTGGTGCCGGTCTTTAAGCATCCAAACGACGAGATTGCCATAGCCCGACTCAGGCAGGTCTTCCCCGACCGTGAGGTCGTCGGGATCGACTGCACGGCGATGGTTGCTGGTCTTGGCGCGATCCACTGCATCAGCCAGCAGCAGCCGTCGGTCGTGCCGTCCCTCACCTGCTCGGGGGCAGAAAGCGCATCACGAGGGGAATGAGCGCGTAGATCACGGTGCTCCACGTCCAGCCGGCGAGGGCGAGCAGGATCGCGATGGCCGAGACGATGGGGACAACCATCCCCCGTCTGCTTCCGCGCCATAGATCGGTGCCGGGATGAACGAGGCGGCCGCTGTGTGTGGCGTAGAACCACTGCGCGGCAAACAGCAGGCCGATGGCGAGGAGGTTTGCCTCGAAGATGACCGCCGCGAAGATCTCGTCCGGGTAGTCGCCGATAAGGGAGACGGAGAACGGCACGAGCGCAACAAACATGAGCGCCGTGATGTTGATCCAGAGGAAGCGGCGGTCGATAACCTTGAGATGGTCTACCTGGGCGTGATGGGCTATCCAGAAGGCGGCAAGGATGAAGAAGGCGAGGAAGTAGTGGTAGAGGTCGGGGAGGTAACCGGCGAGCATTGCCATGAGGGCGGCGTCCGAGAGGTCGTGGGCCCCCTCCGGAACGTCAAGGCTGATGACGAGGAGGGTCATGGCGAAGGCGAATATGCCGTCGGTGAGTGCCTCCATCCTGTTCTTCGGAAAGCCGGCTGGTGCTCCGGCATCTCTGCCAGTTTCGTCTTCTCGGGCCATCTCGAATGATCCCTGATAAGGAATGAGGGTCCGTTCCAGCGGGTTCTCTCACCATGCGTTCTGGTGCACTCTATCCTCGCGGTAGCGGTCAACCGGCGGGGGGCGTGCGGCCGGGTGGCCAAGTGTGACGAGGGCGAAGGGAAGAACGGAGTCCGGGAGCGAGAAGAGGTTTGCAAACCCGAGCACCCGATCGGGGTCCGGGTAGATGGCAGTCCAGACCGCGCCGAGCCCGAGCGCGTGAGCAGCGAGGAGGATGTTTTGGGTCGCCGCGGCGCAGCCCTGCACCGAGATGTCGCGGTCTTCCGGGTGGCTTAAGTCCGCACAGACGAGGATCGCGAGCGGTGGAGGTGGGCGGATCTTGGCATACGGGCTGACGGCAGGAATTCTAGCGAGAATATCCGGGTCGTCGATGGCGATAAAGTGCCAGGGCGGCTCGCTCCCGGAGAACGGTGCCTGCATCGCGGCGGCGAGGAGGCTTTTCGCCGTCTCCGGAGCGACCGGACGATCGGTGTACTCCCGTACGCTTCGCCGGGTCAGAATTGCTTCGAGGGCGTCCATGATGGACCCCTGTGGACGGTTCTTGACTTCAAACATTCCCCGGGATCCCTCTCCCCACCGGCATAAGGTAGAGCGGCACCGTCTCCTCCGAAAGCTTGAGGACCTCGCGAACCGCGGCATCGTCGAACGCCCCCATGGCAACGGTAGCAAGATTCATCGTCTCTGCCTGGAGGTAGACATTCTGGGCAGCATGCCCGGTCTCCATGTATACGAACTGCATCCCCCGTTCTTCGCCGTATTTTGCGATCGTTCGCTCGGGGTCCGCGGCGATGACGAGCGTTGCCGGGGCGTCGCCGACCTGAGTCTGGTTGCGCGCCGCAACCTTGAGGGCCTCCCGCAGGTCCCCTCTCTCGAGGCGGACGAGTTGATGCCCCGCGGGATCGTAGTGGTAGGTCCCCGGCTCGAGATCGGTGACGCTTCCCGCGACGAGGTAGACCTCCAGGGGGTAAAGTGCGCCGGCGGAAGGTGCGGTCCGGTGGCCCGTGCTGTCCGTGATCCCTTGCGCTGCCCAGAGGACCTACCCGATCTCGGCGAGCGTGAGCGGCGTTTCGGCATAGACCCGGACCGACCGCCGGTTGCTGAGTGCCTGCTCTACGGAGATGCCGCTCTAGGTCCTTGGTTAGGGGTGGGTGATGACACTCTCTTCCTGTGGTGTCGACGTGCTGTTCTCACCCGGTGTCTGGAGTGTACCGATACATCCTGCGGCAAGAACTGCCATTGCGAGCAGCGCACTGATGATGATGCCTGCGTGCAGATATCTCCGATTCATAATATCGAAGTGAAATTCCTGGGCTATGATGGTTACCGATTCATCTTATCGTTTCTTCATTATCTTCTCCCGCCCCTTTCTGCGGTATCTGACCAATGAGAAGGGGAACTTCACGAGGTCGCGAAGACCACCTGCCGACGAGAAGTTTTGCATATCGCGCCTGACCCCGGCGAGAAGTTCGTCGACGACCTCCTGCTCCTTTGCCTCGCCTTCTTCCTGCACAGACGTCAGGCGATGAATTGAGTACAGCCCGAGGATGAAGGCGAAGAGGAAGAAGAACTCCCACTGCTGAAGATCGAGTGTGACAAAGACGAGTTCGCGTGCCGGGTCCCTCCAGATCAGAGTCCAGATGAGCTCACGCTCGGCAAAGAAGTCCACAAGAAGCCCGCCGAGGATCGGAGCCACCCCGGCGGCGACCGAATTGGCGAACGTGCTCGCTGCAAGGTAACTGGTTGCCTGGCCCTTTGGAGCCAGTTTCAGGCCGATGTTCCCCGAGGCAAGCGAGACCCCCGCAAGCGAGATCCCCATTAGGATGTGAATGAGGATGAGGAGGGGATAGGTCAGGATGTAGACATCGGGGAGGGTGACGAACATCCATGCAAAGATCGCGAGCATATAGAGCGGTCCGCTCACTGCGAGGACAGATTTGTTGGAGTACCGGTCGGCAACACCTCCCCATGACCGGTAGAAGGCGATATTCATGATCTGGCTGAGGACGCTGAGACCGACGACGAGCGAGACGTCAAGACCAATCCTCTGGAGCATATAGACCGTGAAGAATGGGGAGGCGAGGTTGACGGCAAAGTTCCACGAGGCAAGGAAGATGATGAGGTTCTTGAAGTTGAGATCCGCAAACGGCTTTTTGATCGCGGCAAAGAGGCCGTCCTCCTCGTATTCGACGACCATCCTGGGTTCTGGCGTGCGGGCGAGGAACGTGATCCCGATAAGGCCCGCGATGAGTCCTAGGGCAAAGAGGACGGAGTAGCCGTAGGTCGGGAGGTCAGGGAAGGCGATCTCCCACGAATCGATGAAGAACCCGGCAACGAGGCTGACGACGAGTGCAAGCGCTGTGGAGAGCGTGAGTCTGTTGGAGAAGAATGCGCCAAGCCGGTCCTGCGGTATCAGGTCACGCATCCAGGAGTTCCAGCCGCAGTGAGAGATTGCCGAGAATGCTGAGTACAGGACAATCGATGCGATGAGCACGAATATCCCCTGCCCGGGCGAGAGGAAGAACGGTATCAGAATGATAGGGACCCAGCAGAGGCGTGCCACGAGGGAGGCCGTAACAACGATCAGTCTCCGCTTCCGTATGCGGTCGACGACGTAGATGGACGGGATCTGCAGGAGTTCTGCAAGGGGCGAGATGGCGGAGAGCAGGCCGATCACGGTGTTCGAGGCCCCGAGTTGCAGGGCGAAGGCTACAAGGAAGATGCCGCCGGTCAACGTCACCATCGCTTGGGTGGCAAGGCCGTCCCAGATGACGAGTTTCAAGCCGTGGCCGATCTCTTCGTCTGTTAGCCCCTCTTTTGTCTCAAAGACCATACGTTGTCCGGTCTCCGTTTACGATGCTCAGGGATGCTCTTTGCTGCGCTGAGCCGCCCGGTGGCAGGCAGGCCTGCTCTACAGTGAATACTCCACAGCGGGCCCTGTTCCGGACAGCCGGTTTCGGGACCTACTGTATAAAAATAGGATTATATTAAGATGTTTAAACAAGTCACCTGGTTCGATTGAGTTTTCAGGTAGCCATCCGGGACTGATCCCGGCTGTTCACCGGCAGGAACTCTTTGAGCCTATCGTTTACTTTAATCTCGTCACTCTTAACTTCCCAACGACCACGGCGTTCTGAAATCGTTACAGAGGGTCAACCCGCCGTCAACGTAGATCGTCTGCCCGGTGATGTAAGCGGCTTCATCCGATGCAAGGAAGGCGAAGACCGCGGCGATCTCCTCCGGCTCCCCGGCGCGGCCGAGTGGAATATGCCCCTCGACGAGGGCTTTCTTCTCCGGGTCTTCCGCCCATTCACGGTTGATCGGGGTTCTAATCGCGCCCGGAGCGACCGTGTTGACCCGGATACCCTGTCCGGCATACTCGAGTGCAAGAGTCTTCCCGAGAGCTCCAAGTCCCGCTTTGCTTGCGGCGTATGGGGCATACTGGGGTTTTGGCATGGTCTCGTGGACCGAGGTGTTGTTGAGGATCACGCCCCCGCCGCCCCGGTCGAGGAAGTGCCTGATCGCTTCCCGTGAGCAGAGGAACGCGCCCCGGAGGTTCACCGCGAGGACCCGATCGTAGGCGTCCATACTCATCTCGTGGGTTGGGCTTGCGGCCTGGATACCGGCGTTGTTGATCAGGACATCAATCCTCCCCCAGGCCTTGAGAACCTCATCGAAGATGCGCTTGACGTCCTCTTCGTTTGCGACGTCCCCCTGGACAAGCATCCCCTTGCACCCCCTCTCGCGGATGAGGCTGCAGGCACCTTGAGCCTCCCCAAGCGTGATCTCCGCCTCCGTCTCGCTTGCATGGTAGTTGATCGCGACGTTTGCGCCTTCATCCGCAAACCTGATCGCCGTCGATCGGCCGATGCCGGTCGAGCCGCCGGTAATCAGGACGTTCTTTCCTTCCAGTCGCTTCATCTCACCTCACCTCCAGGTGGTCCGGGCACCCTGTGGAGTGTGTAGTTTATGAAATCTTGGGTGTGGGCGGGGGCCGCGGTGAAGAACCGAAAGACCGTTAATACCCCTTCACGATACCATTAAATCTGGTTGTCCACTGCTCGTGCGCCCGAACCGGCGCCGGAGGCCGGACGGGGCGGGAGATGTATGCGAGATGATCGGAACAGGTGGTGAAGATACGCGGATACTTGTCGTCGAGGATGACGGCATCATCGCGTTCGATATGGTGTCCCGCCTTGAAAAACTCGGGTACGGGGTTGTTTCGATTGCAGCGACAGGGGCTGATGCGATCCGCCGGGCGGAAGAGCTGCGGCCGCACCTGGTCTTCATGGATATCACGCTCATGGGTGATATGGACGGTATCGAGGCGGCGAAGATCATTCGTGACCGCTTCGGCAGCCGCATTGTTTACGTCACCGGACACTCGGATCCTTCCATCAAAAACCGGGCAATGGCAACGTCCCCCGCCAGATACATCTTAAAGCCATATACCACCGCGGATCTGATCTGCGCGATCAGGTGCGCTCTCCGGCCGGAGTAGCCCCGAGAGGGGGCACGTGCGGCTCCTCTCCGTTGAAGGCGATCGTCACCGTCGTGCCGCCGTCTCCCCGTATTGAGATCTCACCGCCCAGGTACTGCTCGACGAGGTATCGAACTGAGGGAAGGCCGGGGGTGGTGCCCGCGGCAATCTCCATTCCTTCCGGGATACCCACCCCGGTGTCCCGGACGGTAATGGTATATCTGCCTGTATGGTCGCGGTCGATCGCCAGTTCCATCGATCCGGTCATTCCGTCGGGGAATGCGTGCTGGATGACGTTGACAATCCGCTCGGTGAGGATGAATCCGGTGAACTGGGCAAGTTCGAGCGGCATCTCGACCCCCGGGGCACGCACTTTCCAGGCGATCTTCTCCGGGGGCACGTTGTAGGTCCTAAAGAGGGTGCCGGCGAGGCGGGCAATGTAATCCGCCATGCGGACACGGCTGAGGTTCTGCGAGAGGTGGAGTTCTTCGTGGGCGAGGGCGAGCGAGAGGATCTGCTGCTCGGTTGCCCGGACTGCTCTTCGTGCAGCGGGGTCGGTAAGGTGTGAGGTCTGCAGGTGCATGATGCTCGACACCGTCTGGAGTGCGTTGCGCATCCGGAAGTGAATGGCGTGGATCAACGCATCCTTCTCCTCCAGTGCTTTCCTGAGGTCCTGCATCGCTTCGACCTCGCGGGTGACGTCTTCTAGGATGACGGTCACCCCCGGTGCGCCGTCCTCGAAGACGATCGGGATGAACGTCGCGTGGAACTTCATCGTGTGCCCGTCCACTTCCCAGGGGAGTTTGCACCTGCGCTCCTGTCCCCGGAGAGCGGCGTGTATCATTTCGGTGATCTGCTGGCGGATGGGGCGGTCCGGGAGGAATGCCTCAATCGGATAACCGACGATCTCATCTCTGCCGGGGCAGAACTCGGTGCAGAATGCAGTATTGGCGAATACAATGCACAGGTTCCGGTCGAGGACGACGATCAGGTCGGATGTCAGCCCGAGGAGCGCAGAGACCGGCACCCGGTGCGCGAGGGTGTAGAGTTTCGCCGCCGCAACCCTGCGCACCTCGACCTGGCCTGCGGCATGGAGCATGCTCATGTACTTTGCCGTCACGTTTCTGCCGATGCCGAGTTTTCGGGAGATCTCGAGGATACTGAGTCCGTGAGGTTCCTTACGGAGGAGTTTCTTGATCTCTTCGAGTTCGAGCATCTCGCTCGTCATGCAGATCGCGCCTCCTCCGTACTTCTCCGCTGCCATGGTGGTTATTTATGATGTCCGCTCACCATAATTGTTGATATCTTGCCTCTGGAGAACCGGCTTGTGTGTAAAAAATTCATTTTTTTGCAAAAAATTCGAAATACGTTTCGAGAGGCTAAATTTTATTTCACAACATTTATCATAATCTTAGAGTGATCTGCATATAGTATATGCATGCATATATGCGTGCATATCCGCGGGGCGAATCACTCACCCGGGGTTCTCCCCGATATCCCGTGGGACCTGGTCAGGTCCTCTGCACCACCACCCTAGACCCACCGGCGGCAGAGCACACCCGAATCATACACACCGGGGGGCAGAGAGCCCTTTCCCGTTGCCGCACGAGTTCTTCCTGACCTAGTCCGCCTTCGGACGGAAGCATCGTCCATCGTCCCCGGGATGACCAATAAAGGGGATGAACTACGTGGAGAGGATACTGGAACCATTAGATGACAATACTTTCAACTCCGGTAATGACTGTGGAATAAGCGCTGACCTCATAAGGTTGCTTAAAAACGCCGTCGATGGGAGGTTCGAACCGGTGGGGCTCCCGGCCGGATTTAGAGAGAGCGGTGCGGTGGAGGCTCTTGAGTTGATGGCCGATGCCCGGACGGTCCTCCTGAAGAACCCCCTTCCCATGGTCCTCACCGACGTCGGCCTCAACGTCCTCGATCTCAACGATGAGGCGCTCGAACTTTTCGGATGGAGCCGCGAAGAGGCCCTGCACCTGAACATCAAGGACATTGACATCCTCGACCTGAATGGCAAGAGCGTCGCCGACGCCGTGCGCGAGAAACGCCCCATCTCCAGCGAGTTGAAGATCCGGTGCCCGAAGGGCATCCTGTTCCTCAAGACCTGGAGCATTCCTCTGCTTGACGCCGCCGGCAACGTCAAGAGAGTGCACATGCAATTTGTGGACGTCACCGCGGAGAAGAATGCGGCTGCGGATACTGCCGCCTGGTATGAGTCGATCCTTGACGCGGTCCCATTCCCCATCTCGGTCACCGATCTTGAGATGAACTGGACGTTCGTCAACAGGGCCACGGAAACCTTCCTCGGGCGGACGAGGGCGGAGCTCATGGGCCGGCAGTGCAGCGAGTGGCAGGCAAACATCTGCAAGACCCCTAACTGCGGCATCGCCTGCCTCCGGCGCGGGCAGCACCAGACGCTCTTCGAGCAGAACGGCGGCAACTTCCAGGTCGACGTCTCCTACATCAAGAATGCCCGGGGCGAGAACGTCGGCCACGTCGAGATCGTGCAGGATATCTCGGTTATGGTCAAAGCCTCCAGGTACATGGAGGGCGAGGTCCAGCGGCTTGCCGGCAACCTGAGCCGGCTTGCGGCGGGGAACCTGGACTTTGACACCAATATCGCCCCTGCGGACCGGTACACCGAGGACGTTCGGCGGAGTTTCGTCAAGATCATGGAGAGCCTCACGAGTGTCCGCGACAGACTGGGTGCAATGATCGAGGATGCCGAACTGCTGGAGCAGGCAGCGCAGGACGGGCGCCTGCAGGTCCGGGCCGACGCCACGCGGCACGAGGGTGAGTTCCGCACAATCATCGAGGGTCTCAACGCCACGCTGGACGCGGTCGTCACGCCGCTTACCGAGGCGAATGGTGTCCTCCAGCGGATGGCCGTCAATGACTACACAGTGCGGATGACCGGCCAGTATCAGGGAACCTATGCGGAGGTCGCGACGGCCATCAATCGGGTCATAGACCAGGTCAACCGCGTCGCCGATGTCTTTGACGGATCAGTCATGGTGACCTCTCCGACCGCGAAGCGCTTGCGAAAATCGGCCGCCGTTCTGAGCAGGATCGGCTTGCCCCGGCCGGTCTGCGCACTTTGGAGACCCTCCATACCCTGGTTACCGAGACTGAGATGCTGACTCGTGCGGCCCAGAATGGGCAGCTCGGCGTGCGTGCCGATGCAACACAGCACGAAGGGGAGTATCGCAAGATCGTGGAGGGGATCAACGAGACCCTGGATACCATCGTCGTTCCCTTCAAGATGGTAAAAGAGGCTATCGCCCAGCTCGAGAGCAGCACGCAGGAGACGAGCAAGAGTTCCGACGAGATTGCAAAGGCGGCCGAACAGGTGGCGGTGACGAGCCAGAAGTGTGCAGACTTCTCAAGGCAGGTGCTCAAAGAGATCGAGGGCATCGGGAACCAGATGGCGGATCTCTCCGCCTCCAACGAGGAGATTGCGAGCACTGTGCAGGAAGTGCTCTCTGTGAGCAATGAAACGGCCCGGATCGGAAAAGGGGGTCTGGAACTTGGAGAGGCCACCAAACAGAAGATGGCTGCCGTTGAGGAGATCTCCCGGCAGAGCATGGAAGAGATCGTCAGGCTCAACGGACAGATGGCCGAGATCGGCAAGATCGTGAAACTCATCAACGACATCGCCAACCAGACCAACCTCCTCGCGCTCAACGCCGCGATCGAGGCCGCCCGGGCCGGGGAGCACGGCCGCGGGTTCGCGGTCGTCGCAGGCGAGATCCGCAACCTTGCCGGAGAGTCCAAGAAGGCGAGCCACAACATCGAAGACCTTATCGCCTCGATCGTTGCGAACAGCAATAGGACCGCAACGAACATGGAGCAGGTCTACGCGGAGATCGAGGAAGGCGTCGAGAGCGTCAACCGCACGATCGCCGAACTGAAGAAGATCGTCTCCGGGGCGGAGACGGTCAGCGGCGATGTGGGTGAGATCGCCCGGGCTATCGAGAACCAGGCGAACGTCGGGAACCGCGTTGTCGAGGCGATGGACGAAGGAACCCGCCTGATCAAAGAGACCCAGGCGCAGGTGGAGAACCTGGCGTCTCTCTCTGAAGAGACGAGCGCTTCGACCGAGGAGATCGGGAGCGCCGCGCACGAACTCAACGACATGGCAGGCAATCTCAAGGCAACCATGCAGCGGTTCTCCTTCTAGAGCGGGGTGTGGAGAATGGCGACCATAGGTGTTGTTGAGTTCCAAGTCGGGGGATCACTGTATGCCCTCGACATCCACCTCGCGCAGGAGATCGTCGAGATGATGCCGATCACGCCGGTGCCGAGAGCACCGCCCTACCTCGAAGGGATCATGAACCTCCGGGGCGAGATCACCAACATCATCAACCTCAGTCAGCTGCTGTGCCTCTCCGAACAGGAGAGGACCGAGAATCAGAAGATCATCGTTCTGGCTCCCGAGGCCTCCGGCGGGTCGAAGGTCGGGATCGTCGTCGACGACGTCCTTAGCGTCATCCAGGTCGCGGAGACGGACGTCGAACGGCTGGACGCAGCCATCTCAAGCCAGGCCTACATGAAGGGGATCATCAAACTTCAGGGCAGCGACGGGCTTGACCGGGAGAAGAAGGGCGAGAAAGACCTCGTCATCTGGATAGATATCCAGAAGGCCCTCGGGGATCTGGTGAACGATCGGGGTGCGTGATGGAATGGGGTGGGGAAGGACCGTCCTCCTCATCCTGGGGCACGCGGCCGGCCCTGAACCGTGCGGTGCTTTCCGCAAGACCCTTCTGATGCAAAGTTGCTTCTGTTATTTTAGCGAAATACTGAGTTTTCAACGCCATTCCTCGAGCAGCCTTCGGATGAGTTCTCTCTTATCGGGCCTCCCGGCAGTGAGCGCCTGAAAATGCTCCTCGTAGATGGGTTTTTTCGCCGAATAAAACGTCCCGAGTGCGATAGGCGCTTCCCGGTCGTAGTTCCACTCACGTATCTTTGCAAGAGCGCTCTCGAACCGCCCCGTATCGACATCCCCCTCCCGCAGTTCGTAGGTGTGCTTGTTGTAGTAATCGGTCAGATTGAAGTAGGTCGCGCAGATCTGGAGAACGTCGACGAACGAGAACCCCCTGTGCATGATCGCTTCTTTGAAGAGGCCTTTTAGGTGCTGGACCTTCTTTGTGTAGCCACGCGCGATGTGGGTCGCCCCGGCGGCGAGCATCACCTCTAGCGGGTTTATGGGATGCTCCGTGATCCCGCCGGGGGTGGAGCGCCCTTTAAACCCGGTGGGCGATGTCGGTGTGTACTGCCCTGTCGTCAGCCCGTAGACCCGGTTGTTGTGGACGATGACCGTGATGTCGCTGTTTCGTTTGGCTGCGAAGATGAGGTGGTCGAGCCCCTCGGCGTAGATATCCCCGTCCCCGACGTGACAGATGACCTTTAAGTCCGGATTTGCCATCCGTATCCCGGTGGCCGCCGGGATCGAGCGGCCGTGGATGCCGTAGAAACTGTTGACGCCCAAGTAGTCGACCAGTTTACCGTGACATCCGATCCCGCCGAGGAGGACGAAGTTCTCGAGAGGTATCCCTTCCTCCTCCGAGAGCTCGGCGATTGCCGACTTCATCATATGCTGGATCGAGAAGTTGCCGCACCCGGGGCACCAGGTGTTCTGGACCGGGGTGATGAGTTCCCCTGCCGTCTTTCCCGCAGGCTGTTTTGGTTTCATACAAAGACCTCCGCAAGGCGCGCCTCGAGTTCATCAACCGCAAACGGCCGCCCGTCGTACTTCAGGATCGATCTCCCCGGGTCGAACCCATGCTGCCTGAGTAATCGTGCGAGCTGGCCGGTGGCGTTATTCTCGACGCAGACGACCTTCCCCGCCCCGATCATCGCCTCCTTCCAGGCGCGGACGGGGAACGGGGCGAGCACCAGCGGCTGGACGACCCGAGCCTCGAAGGCCTCGGCAGCCTCGATGCACGCCCACTTCTCCGATCCCCAGCAGATGATCGTTTTCCCGGCGTCGCGTGCGCCGTATGTCCTCACGACCGGGTAGGCGCCCAGTTCCGCCGAGAGACTTGCACCCTTCTTGAGCATCTTCTCCCTCAGTCTCCGTGTCTGATCAGGCGCTTCCGTGGTGAACCCGGCCTCGTCGTGGGCGTAACTGTTCACCTTCACGACCGCGCCCTCCCGCCCCGGGAAGGCAAGCGGCGATACCCCCTCCTCGGTCAGTGCATAGCGGCTGTACTCTCCATTTCCATCCCAGAGCAGTGGTTCCTGGTCCGGGTGCGGGACGACGGCATCGATATCGAAGGAGAAGGCGCCTTCCGCGAGCGTCTTGTCGGTCAAGATAATAGAAGGCACCTGATACTTCCATGAGAGCATCAGAGCGGTCGCCGACCAGACGTAGGCTTCATCGAGGTCGCCCGGAGCGACGACGAGTCGGGGGAACTCTCCCTGGCCTGCGTTCAGGATAAAGTGGAGTTCGGTCTGGGCAGTGTAGGTGGGGAGGCCTGTGCTCGGGCCGGGGCGTTGCCCCATCACGATCGTCACCGGGAGTTCCGCCATCCCGGCAAGGGAGAGCCCCTCGGTCATCAGGCAGAACCCGCCGCCAGATGTACCGACCGCAGCCTTCTTTCCGGCGTAGGCAAGGCCAAGGGCCATCATGACGACGCTGATCTCGTTTTCCGGGTGGAGGACCTTGATAGAGAGGTCCTCCGCCCGTTCCGCAAGGAAGTGGAGGAGGTTTGACGTCGGGGTCATCGGGTAGGCGATATAGGTATCTAGCCCGCCGTGGACGAGCCCAAGCCCCGTGACCTCGTTTCCGGTCAGGACGGGAAGCGTCGGAGCACCGAGCGGTTCGACGGAGAAGACGGTTTCCACGGCATCGTAGCCCCGGCCGGCGACCCGGAGGTTTGCCTCCAGGTGCTTTTCCGGGACGGCGGCGCGGAGGACATCCTCAAGGACCTCTCGGCCGATGCCCGCCGTCCGCGCGAGGGCACCGAGCATCGCGGAGTTCTTGGTGATCGGGGGCGCTTTCTCCTCTTCGATTATTCTATCGAGCGGGAGGCCCTGGCCTATCCCTTTTGCCACCTGAGAGGCGTCGTAGATGACTGTCGTGCCTTCGTGGATCCGTTCCCGGTGGGTCTCAATGCCGTTCTGGTCGAAGGCGAGAAGGATATCGACCCGGGTACGGTGTGCTCCGATTGCCTTATCCGAAGCGCGGATGATCGCGAAGTTATGCCCGCCGCGGATGAGCGATGGGTAATCGAAATACATGTAGGTGCGGTATCCGAGCCGTGAGAAGAGGCGGGCAATGGAGAGGCCTGCCGTGTTGATTCCTTCGCCGGCCTTGCCGCCGATCAGTACCGAGTATTCGCTCATGGTATTCGAGTGTGGCGTACCGCGGTTGCGGGTATATAGATTGTGCCTCCGGGGAAGAGGGGCATGAGGGCTGCGGGGCAGCAAAGGACGCAAAAAGGAATGGGCGGCAACCTTCGCCCCTCACGTCCATCATGGTACCCTTACCGCACAATCGGCGACGCTGTCTTATCGAAGGGGTTTGAACGCACGGCAAGCGAGAAGAGGTAGGGATAGTTCTTCTGGAGGTATTCCATGTAATTGAGCCATTCTCCTATGAGCAGGCTGTATGCCCGCTTGATGTCCACGGTGAGGTGGGCAATATCGGTCTGTGGGAGAGCGGAAAAGTCGCCCCGGCGTTCGAGTTCCTCGGTCAGGTGGAATACAGCCCGGAGGAGGTTGGTGAATGACTCGTGCTCCAGGAGGACAGGGTTCTCAAGCAGCCGCAGAAGGAATCCACGCCGCTCTGTAAGGTAACGGCAGAGTTCTTCAAGATTCGCGGCCCCGACGGAAAGGTTGCAACGATGGCTGCGAAGACGGTCGCGCACGCGCGAGAACCTCTCCGGCGTCCAGGCCTCCGTTACGATGAGTTCCTGCCTTATCTCCTCTAGATCTCGGTCGTGTTCCGAGAGGGAGGTGAGGAGTCCGGAGCCGACCTCCGAAAAGAATGCCCCGATGACCATATTCATCTTCTCCAACCGTTCGCGTTTGGCCCGAATGCTTAAAAGCTGGTTTAAGATGAGCGTCACAAGAAGGACATTGATCGGTAGAAAACCGAGGGCGTTGAAGATATACTGGTAGGTATTCTGGGGATCTCCGAGCAGGAGGTCTTTTACGACGTATATCACGACCGAAGAAGCAACCAGGATGATCCCGAGCCGTACTTCCCAGGTCCTAAGACTGAGATGCATGATTTAGAGAAAGTACGACTGCCGGGAAAATAATGGTTGGGCCCCGGGCAGCCTTCAAACGTGGAGGCGCGATGACGCCGGAGTCTTGAGGTGCAGCTTGGGCCTTTGCAGGCCTGCAATCTCTCCTCGAACCCAGGCGACGAGATCGAGCAGCCCCTCCTCAAGGGAGACCTTCGGCTCGTAGCCGAGGGCCTCCCGGGCACGGCTGATATCTGCAAAGCAGTGGCGGACGTCACCGACCCGGGCGGTCCCCATGATCTCGGGCGCAAGGTACTCTCGTCCGGTTATCGTTGCAAGGAGGTCGACGACGGTCCGGAACGTATGAGGGCGGCCGCTCCCTATGTTGAACGTCTCATAGGCAGCTCCTGGCGACTCCAGGGCCAGGCGGAAGGCGCGTGCCGCGTCGTAAACGCTCACAAAGTCGCGCTGCTGGTATCCGTCCTCAAAGAGGCGCACAGGAAGCCCCTGGAGGAGACGGGATGCATATTCGGTCAGCATGCCGGAGTACGGGCTGGCATAACCCTGATGCGGTCCATAGATGGGAAAGAGTCTGAGGATGGTCGTCGGAATGCCGTATGCCTCGCCGATCATCCTGCACATCTCCTCCTGGTTGTACTTGGAGACGGCATAGATCGAGAGTGGTGATGCTTCTTTCGTCTCCGGTGTGGGAAGGGGATAGATCACTTCGCCGTCAGGGCTCCGGGGTTCCCAGTTTCCCTTTGCAATATCCTTGGGCGAGCGCCTGATCTTCGGGTAGACGGTGCCGTTGTACGAACAGTACAGGCCTTCTCCGTAGACGGCAGAGCTTGAGGCGACGATGAGCCGCTCGATGGGATGGTCGAGCAAGGCCTCGAGGAGGACGGCTGTCCCGATGGTGTTGACGCTCGTATACTTCTCAATCCGGCACATGCTCGGCCGTTCTCCAACGACCGCCGCAAGATGGATGACGGCATCCACCCCCTCCAGGGCCTCCTGCAGATGCTGTGGGTCACGTATATCCCCGACGAGGACTTCGGCCCGCCCATCAAGATGGCCGGGAGGCTGCCTGTCTGGACCGTGCACCTGCGGCGTCAGGTTGTCAAGGATCCGGACATGATAGCCGTGCTGTAGCAGTTCCGTCGTGAGATGTGAGCCGATGAATCCAGCCCCACCGGTGATGAGGAGGGTTGGATTTGTGTCCGTATGCATGGTATATCAGGGAGACCTGACGCGCTCTTTACATTAAATATTATCGCGATAAATAAATAAATTTAAAAATTGGTGATTGGATGGATCCTCCCCTCCAGAGTTCTTGATTCCCGATCAATCAAGCGCTCTGGAGGTGGTCTGCGCCCATTGCGTGGTATGGACGTTTATCGGTGCTGCTGGTGCTGATGTGTAACTTATGAGTCGAGGATTGCCTCGGCGGCGTCGCGGTAGGCCCGCATTACGTATGGGATGCCGGAGACTGCTTCCGCCTCTTCGGTCAGGGCCATCAGATCGTTCCGGGAGATTGTCTTGAGGCTGAAGTTCCGCGTCCCGGCCATGATCTGCTGCAGTCCGGTCCTGAACTTCTGGGTGTAGGTGTAGACCCCCACCGCTCCGAGCGGGATCTCGTCGATACGGTCGGGGTACCTCTCCTTGAGCTGCTCGTAGCAGACGAAGATCTCCTCTTTTGTGCGGCCGTACTTCGAGACGGTCTTTGGGAGCTCGCCGGCTTCGAGCCACTTCGCAATATTCTTCCCGACCATGCCGGGGATCATGAGGGCACGGCCCATACAGACGGCCTTGGTGTAGGGGCTCCCCATGGCGAGCGCCTTAAAGACGTTTGCCTCATCCGAAAACCCGCCGGCGATGGCGATGTCCGGAACCCGGATGCCCCGTTCCCGAAGCCGTTCGGCGAACTGGTAGGCGAGGGACTCGATGTAGAAGGTCGGTATCCCCCACTCGTTCATCATCGGCCAGGGGCTCATCCCGGTGCCGCCGGGTGCGCCGTCGATGGTGAGGAGGTCAATCTTCGCCTCGGCTCCGTACCGAAGGGCCATCGCGAGTTCGACGGCCGAGTAGGCGCCTGTCTTGAGGGTAACCCGCTTAAACCCGATATCCCGGAGCCGGTCGACCTCCTCAAGGAACCCCTCCCGGGTGACGAAACCGAGACGCGAGTGCCTCTCGAACTCCTTTATGGCCCCGTTCCGGAAGGCTGCCTGCACTTCGTGGATCCCCGGATCGGGGAGGACGACGTAGCCGCGATCTTTTAGCTGATTCGCCCGGTCGAGGTTGCCGACCTTGATCTCGCCGCCGATACACTTTGCACCCTGGCCCCACTTCAACTCGATCGTCTCCAGGTTGTGCTTTGACGAGACGTACTCGGCGGTCCCAAGCCTTGTATCCTCCACGTTCATCTGTACCAGGAGTTCGCCGTACTTGTCGTGGAACTGCCGGTAGGTCTTGATACGGCGGTCCATCTCGGGCGACTTGCTGATCTTTCCGGTGTGGTCAAGTTCGAGCCCGGGGTCGACACCACAGACGTTCTCTCCGCAAACGAGGGTGATGCCCGATATGGCGGCTCCGATAGCGAAGTGCTCCCAGTTTGCCCGGGCACTCTCGGTCGACCCGAGCGCCCCGGTGAAGACGGGGACCCGCATCGGGACCTTGATACTCCATCCATACTCTGTCCTGGTATCAACATCCGGGAAGAGTGCGGTGTCCGGGCCGGCCTCGATACCCTCCGGCAGCCCTTTTGCACCCCTGGCATAGCCCTGGATGTTCAGGTGCGAGTAGTCGACCGGATAGTTCTTGTCCGCACCAGCGGTGATCTCCCCGTACGGGCCGGGATAGAGGACCTCCCTGCCCCGGAAGGAGGAGAGCCAGATCTCACAGGATCCCTTGCAGCCGTCGACGCACCGGCTGCAGATGCCTGACATGGGCACGACATCCCGGGAGCGGTTGCTCGTTCCAGTCGCGTCGTTGGCGTTCGGTCTTCGTAGGTTCATCGTTGCACCTGATGTGGATAGAAGTTTCCTTCCAATAATTATAAATCTTTCTATTGCCCGATCCGGGACAACTTCCTGATGTCTTTTTGGTCACTATTCGAGGTCGGGATCTCCATAAACCAGGCATTTTTATACAATATTCCGGGAAATTTGTCGCGGACCTTACGAAACTATGAAATATCATGATGCGCATGATCGGATCATGAACTTCAGGTTGCTATCCGCTCTGATCGTTCTGCTGCTCGCGTTCTCGTTTGGCGCTGCCTGTACGGGAGCTGGCAGTGACGTCGGGCCGTCCCCGACTGAGACTACCCCGATTGAGACTCCCGGGAGTACGGCAACGCCTGTCTCCACATCAACAGTCTCGCTGACACCCGGTCCGACGCAGACGATGCCGCCGGGAAAAGAGGTTGAGTTCCAGATTACGGGCGGATTCCCCTCACGGGTTACGAATGATCTCTACATCGCGTTCCGCGGCGGTGCAGGGAAGACCTTCGTAAAGAGCATCGACGTGCGTGTGACTAAGTCGACCGGGGAGGTCGTCACCGATAGCCTGCAGCCGATCACCGGCGAAGAACTGATCATCCAGAACGCAAAAGGAGAGAACCGGGTTGAGATTACCATCTCTCTCATCACGGGCGGTTCCTACAAGGTTATAGATCAGATTGCAGTGGTTCCGTAACACTCTCGCCTCTTTTTTCTAAAAAGGCGACCCTCCGGTAGAGATCTCCTTACCTATTCTCGACGCTCCACCGTATCAGGAGACCGTCATCGAGCTGAACGGCCTCGATCAGGCGCAGTCGCGCAAAGTCTGCTTCCCGGAGAAAACCCTCTCCGTCGGCAGGCGTGGGGGCGTCCTTTCCGCCGATGACGATGTTGCCGATGAATGTCTGGAGTTCATCGACAAGCCCCTGCTCAAAGAGTCCCCAGATCAGGGTCCCGCCCCCCTCGACCATCAAGCGTCGGACGCCCTGCCGGTATAGTTCCTCAAGCAGGGCTTGGAGATCGACCGAATCTTCGCCGGTGACGACGACGGTGGCGTGCTCTCTCAAGGCCTCTACCCGCTCTCGGGGCGCCTTGCGTGAGACGGCGATGATACGCTTACCGGTTCCCTTGTGGAGGATATCCGCATCGAGCGGTGTCCGTGCTGCACTATCCACCACGACGCGGATGGGATGCTCGTCTTTTCCTCCCGCTCTTCGCTCGGCACGGAGGTCCGGGGATTTGACGGTGAGCGAGGGGTTATCCGCAAGCACGGTACCGATGCCGACCATAATGGCATCACTCGCCGCTTTGATCCTGTCGACGCGTGAAAAATCCTCAGTTCCCGAGATCTTGACCTGTCGTCGCTCTTTTGTTGATATCTTCCCATCCGCGCTCATGGCGATGTTAACAAAGACAAACGGGCGCATATTTTAGGGTTAAACGACGATCTTCATATTCTCTCCTCTTTGGTCTTTTCTGCCAAATCCTCTCTTTTTTGCAAAATCGAGGGACTCTGTATTACAGAAGACCGAGTGGTATCTCCCCATTTTTATGAATGGTCTCTATCCATTGCTTCAAATTCCGAATGGTATATAGCCTCGTTCGATAAAACCTTGTACTTCGCATGTCTTTTAATCGCTGTCCTGTGAGCCATTCTAGAGAGGACATCTTCATCGATACAGATATTGTAAAAATGATTGTTCTGGTGTCCCTCTCTCTAGTGTCACTCATACTGACAGCGATTGAGCAGGTTAGCAGCAACCCTATCAGTCCCCTGATCTACTGCATTCCTATTCTCCTTGTAGCGCTCTGGTACCCTCAAAAGAGCCTTCTGTTGACCACGTTTTTGACTGTCGGATTTGTACTTATCCAACTCTACCAGGCATCTCTTGGCAATCTCATCAATCCGGTGATGACGGGGCTGCACACGATCTTCCTCTTCTGGTTCTGTGGGGCCACAACGCTCTTTACCCGTGACTCTCGCCTGGCCCTCTCCCGGTATAGACAACTCATAGAGAATTCTCGCGATGCAAAGTTTCTCTGCGACCCGGATAGTCTCCGGTTGCTCTGCGTCAGCAGGCGGTGCGCGGATATACTCGGTTATACTCCCCTGGAACTCATCGGCGTCCCGGTGGAGTTGTTCTGGGCCGACGAGACCTGTAAGGCGCGGTTTACAAGCGAGATGGAGCGGGAAGGCTACATTGGGAACATGGAGATGCCACTACGTGCACAGAACGGTGATACACGCTTGGTCTTTCTCTCCTGCCGAAAATTGGAGCCAGATAACATATATGAGTGCACGATTGTGGACCCTAGCATGCTCCAGGGTGAGCGTGAGGACCTTGTTCGGTCAAATGAGCGCCTGATGGAACTCATCCAGCAGTCAAACGATATCTTCTTTATGCAGGACGTAGACGGACGCATTCTCCACTTCTCCTGGCTGCATGCCCCAGAACATGGGATCTCTCCTGCCGACCTCATCGGAAAGGGTGTGGATGCCCTCCTGCCCGATGATCTTAGCGCACAGCACATGTCATGGGTCCGCAGCGTAATCAGCGAACGAAAGAATGCCTGCTACGATCTCGATATCGAGCTTGGAGGGGTTCACCATACATTCTCCGTCACACTCGCCCCGTATACCGGCACTGACGGCGCACTTATCGGTGTTGTAGGGTCTGCGCGGGACACCACCGAGATACGAAGACAGAGGATTGCCTGCAGGCAGATGGCCTGGGAGGTGGACCAGTGGAAAGGGCTTGTTTCGAATGTCTCCCACGAGTTGCGCACACCGCTTCAACCGCTCATCGGTTACCTTGGTATACTCGCCGATGATCCAGAGTATTATGGTTTAAAGGGCGAGACTGAGAAGTATCTCAGAACCTGCCTTGAGTGCGCGAGGCAGGAGCAGGCGGTGGTGGAGAGGATGGTCAAGTTGAGTCTGGTCATGACGGATCATATCGAACTTGCCATTCAGGACATACATCTCCGCTCCCTCATCAATTCCATCATATCGAGGGGTGGGTATGAGAGTGAAGCCGAGATCGAGAACGAAATCCCTGAAAATGCTCATATCTGGGGAGATCCCGATCTGCTTTACCAGGCTCTCGAGAGCCTGATATCGAATGCGGTTAAGTATAATGAACCGCCAAAGAAGGTATGGATCCGGTATGCGGGATCAAATAACAATCATTATATTATGGTGTGCGATAATGGCATCGGTATCCCTGCGGATATTATCGGATCGATCTTTGGGCCGTTATTTATCGGAGGTACCCAAGAAACGAGCCACAATTGCGTGCATTCAGGCCTGGGGCTTGCGATCGCGATAAAATATGTCCGATTACACGGAGGGGAGATATCAGTGACAAGTGAGGTTGGCGAAGGGAGCACCTTCACCATCAGAATACCAAAGGAGGCATAAACTGTGGGAAATGCGATTATGGTCGTTGATGACGACCTGCCAACGCTTGAGGTAATGGAACTCCTGCTCAAGAAGATCAACCGTGAACCTCTTCTGGTTCACAACGGTTGGGACGCCCTGCGGATGCTCAAGAAAGAGAAGCCTGCTCTCATCATCCTCGACGTGATGATGTCTCCCATCGATGGGTGGCAGTTCCTGGAGGAGTTGAAGAAGAATGAAGAATACAAGGATATTCCGGTCTTGCTCTTTACTGCAAAACATGTCTGGCCTGAGGAATATTCCCGATACGCGAACGACATCGTCGGCGTTCTAGAAAAGCCGATCTCGCTTGCTGAGTTGAAGGCAGCCCTGGAGAGAGCCCTTCCTGGGGACGCCTCTTCTCGCATGGATAATGCCCACTGCACCCCGCAGGTCAGGAGCGGGTAGCCTATTTTAGAAGCATCACCAGCCCCATAAGCCGGGTCTGGTGAACCTGGGCAAGCATATGGCAGGAGTGCTCCCTATACCGGGTATCTGCTTGCCCCACCGAAAGGCATTTTATTGGCTGGGGGCGTATTACCGGAGAGTGATCCTCAATGATCGTCACAGATCTCCCCAGTTGCCCGTCCCTCAAGGAATACCGGCGGATCGTAGGGGATGAGCAGTTCTCGGCGCTCGAAGAACTCGCCGATCGCTTATCCGGCAACAAGCTGCAGGAGATCAACTCGACCCGTTACGGCGGCGGTGTCGCGGAGATTCTCATATCATACGTCCCTTTCCTCAACGCACTCGGCCTTGAGACGGTATGGAGCGTCATGGAGGCCGAACCGGCTTTTTTCGACGTCACAAAGACGCTCCACAACTTCCTCCAGGGTCGCGACGGATTCTCGCAGTCGATGATCGAGACATACTGGGAGGCTCAGCGGCAGAACGAAGGACTGATTGAAGACGATTGTAATGTCGTGACCATTCATGACCCACAGCCGCTCGGGCTCATAGAGTTCCTGACGACCCGGGAACTCGAGCAGAAGAGACTCCTCTGGCGATGCCACGTTCAGCTGGAGACTGTGCCTACAGAGACCGTGGGGAGCATCGGCAACATCTTGCGAAGGCTGGTCGAGAAGTATCACGCGAGCATATTCTCGAGTTTCCAGTATCTTCCGCTCTGGAACGTGCCAAGTTTCATCATTCCGCCGTTCATCGACCCCTTATCCGAGAAGAACCGCGATCTCCCCCGTTCCGAGATCGATGCCGTCCTCGCGAAGTACGGTATCGACCCGGCAATGCCTATCGTCACCCAGGTCTCCCGATACGATGTCTTTAAAGACCCGGTCGGGGTCATCCAGGCCTTCAAGAAAGTTCGTCAGAAGGTCCCCTGCCAGCTCGTTCTCGTCGGCGGTCGGGCATGCGACGACCCTGAGTGCTATATTGTCCTGCGCGAAGTCCGTGAGACGGCCGAGGATGACCCTGACATTCATGTCCTCGACCTTCCACCGGACAGCCACCGGGAGATCAACGCTCTTCAGCGTGCGTCGGATGTGATCGTTCAGAAATCCATCAAGGAGGGGTTTGGCCTGACGGTAACCGAAGGCCTCTGGAAGGGGAAACCGGTCGTCGCCGGGAATGTCGGCGGGATACCGCTCCAGATCCGCGACGGCTGGAACGGCTACCTGGTCTCGACGATCCAGGAGACCGCCGATAGAATCCTCCATCTCCTCCGGCACCCTGAGAAGGCTGCCGAGATGGGTGCGCGGGGGAAGGACTTTGTCCGCGAGTATTATCTCCTTCCCCGGGGCGTGCAGGACCACCTCACGGTCATCGACCAGATCGTCAACGGCAGGATCACAGCCCGGGACAGCGTCATCTGTTACCACCCCCAGGTGGTGACGACCCGGATGGCCGGGTGCGCTGCCTGGTACTGATGGATGCGCCCCTGCCCGGAGATCCGGTTTGTATAGCGCGACGGGCCGGTAGTATCTCCATGAGAGTGGCGTTAGCCCCCAATCACTCTATGGTGATCCTCTTCCCTCCGCGTTCAGGCGCCCCTCTCATCTTTTGTAGCCGCACCTCTAAAACACCGTTCTTGAAACTCGTCCTTGCCGACTCGTCAGTTACGCTTGCTGGCAGACGTATCAGCCGGCTCATGATTCCATTCCCGCGCTCCCGGATGTAGTAACCACCAGATTCCTCCTCCACCGGCTCAGCGCGCCTTGCGGTTATCCGCAGGGTCTGCGGGTTGAGCAGATTGAGTTTGATGGTTTCCACATCAGCGCCGGGCAGTTCTGCAACAATGATCACCTCTGACTCCTGGTCGAGGATATCGACCAGGAAGTCTGTAGGATGGCCGCGGAAGTCGCGGATGCTCTCATGGGAAACAGCCGGGGCCTCCCTGCCCCGGGGATCCCTGGCTTCCCGATTATTCGTTCCCTCATCGGTGTTCCCCCTCCTGGAATCGGGGGGATTGCTTTCTCTTCCAGTCATGGCCCTCGTCTCCTGCGGTCTGGTTGTCATCGGATGGTCCGTCACCATCTAGCGCCCTCTCTTGGGCGGTTATACTTAACCCTTCGTACTAATGGGGTGGCACGTTTGTTGGGGAGCCCCCTTCATCCAGCCCCATCTCCTGCGATGTATACTTTGTGGTCTCTCAGTGCCCCGGGGTGGTGCCAGGCAGGATAACCGTCTAACTGTATACTCTTCATTGCCAGGGTGGTCGGGAACCGCATTTTACGCGGCCTCCGTTGCTGGCCGTTAGGTTTTTGTGGTGTGACCGGTATGGAAGGGGGGCCCCAGAATCTCCAGTATGCAGGGGTGAACCCGGGGGTTTGCCGCCTGTGCCCATACCACTGGAGATACCCATACTGAAGAGTTGGCGGGGGATATGGAGGGAGACGAAATGGCTCAGTTTAAACCCTTTGATATGGAAGGCATGCCGCTCGAAGAGCAGCCCCAGTCCTGGAAGGATATGACCCCGGCCCCATACGATAAGAAGGCGGTCGACGCCTACACCCGGACCCGGGTCATCCTCATGAATGGGATCGAGAACAATGCCGTCCTCATGTCGCACGCTATTGCGCGGATGCACCCGGACCCCGAGGTGAAGAAATCGATGGCTCTGATGAGGCGGATCGACTCCCAGCAGCAGGAGGCGGTCAACTGGCTCAACCCGGCCGACCAATCGGTCATCGAGACCACTCTCGGCTACGAGCAGGTGGCGGTCGACCTCACCGCGAACCTGGCACAGAACGAGCCGGACCCGTATGTCAAGCAGACACTGGACTTTGCGCTGCTCGAGGACTTCGACCACCTCTACCGCTACGGTTGCCTCTACGACTACATCGAGGGCGGCGACCCCGAGATGATCGTCCAGGGCAAGACCGAGGTGAAGCCCGGCAGGCCGACGAGCATCGAGCACCGCCACCCCTATGACTCAATGCGCAAGCACTACGACAAGGATACGGCCGATATCAAGACGAAGATGAATTATGCCACGATCGTCGCCGCGGAGCAACAGACGATGCTCTTCTACCGGTCTCACGGGTTCATGTACCCGGACGAGATCGCGCGGCAGCTGTATGCTGAGATTGCAGAGATCGAGGAGCAGCACGTGAGCCAGTATGAAAGCCTCGGCGATCCGCGGGAGACGATGCTTGAGAAGATGGCGATTCTGGAACTCAACGAGGCATACCTCTACTACTCCTGTGCCCAGCACGAGAGCGACCCGAGGATCCGGGGGATCTGGGAGAGTTTCATGAAGATGGAGATCGAGCACTTCAACGAGTGTGCGCGGCTCTTAAAGCAGTTCGAGGGCCGGGATATTCAGGACATCATGAAGACCGACGTCGTCGAATCCCTTGTCGTCTTTGAACCGAACAAGGACTATGTCAACAGCGTCCTTGAGAACCAGCTCGATCTTGCGCCGAGCAACATGGAGTATGTGCGGATGCAGGAGCTCCCGGACGACTGGGCGAGTTTTGCCTACCAGCGGGTGGTGAACGCGAAAGGGGTCCCGAGCGAGGAAGTCGTCTCTAAAGCGGGTCCGAGCCTTGCGGAGCGCGATCAGGCGGAGAAGATCCGGAGGGTCAAGCAGGAGATGGCCCGCCGGGTCGAGAAGGGCATGGCAGCGGTGCCGGCCCGGTAAACTACTTTTTTGACCTCGGATAACCAGCCCATTCGCCGCTTCAAGCCTCTGGTAGCGTATTACCCGCAGGATCCCGGGACCAGCTTCTCGGCTGTTTGCCTCGATGAATCCGTGCGGGTGGTCTTTCATCAGCCTTCAGAGAGCGTTTCGCGCTGCACGAGCAAAAGCAAGCGTCCGCTCGGGGTTGCGGACACCGTCTTTCTTGACGCCGGTATGTACGTCGACCCCGTAGGGACGGACCTTCCGTATGGCCTCTGCGACGTTCTCGGGCGTGAGCCCTCCTGCGAGTATCACGGGGATAGATGAACGGGCTACAATCTCCGCACTGATGTTCCAGTCGTGGGGGATCCCTGTTCCCCCGAGTTTCTCGTTCGTTCTGGTATCGAGGATGAGTGCATCGGCATAGGGTTCATAGCGCTTTGCCGTCGCGATGGCTGACTCGTCCATCACATGGACGGCTTTCACTATCTTTAAGTACGGGAGGGCGTCACGGATGCGATCGATCTCGGGCGGCTCAATGGTATCCTGGATCTGCAGCGTCGTGCAGTGTGACTCCCTCACCAGTTTGATGAGGTCTTCTGTATCCTGCAGGTGAGTGACCGCGACCGGCTCGATGAACGGCGGGAGGTGTCGTATCATCCGGGCGGTCTCTGCCGGGGTTATATAATCAGAGCTCTCGTGGGTCACGCCCATGATGAACCCCATAGCATCGCAGCCTGCATCGATCGCACATTGCATCTCCGCCAGACTCGCGGTTCCACAGAATTTGATGCGTATCAAGTCTTCCCTGCCGTTTGATGGATTTGGCCTATCTTCGATAGGCGCTATAAATACACCACAATATTGCTGACTGGATTAGAACTTGAGAAAAGATGCCCCCGCCCGGATTTGAACCGGGGACAACCAGATCTTCAGTCTGGCGCTCTCCCAGTCTGAGCTACAGGGGCTCCTGCCCTACAATGTTGTTTGTAGTCCCTAATAAATCCTGTGTTTCTCGTGGCGGGGGAGCAGAGGATCTTAAACTGCCTATTTATCTCTCCCTGCATAATACTATTGATGATGGACCGGAATGATCAGAAATCGAATGCTCAGGACGCAAACCTCATGAAGGCGCTCTCGGAGCGGACGGAGACCGTCGTGCACCTTACGCACAACGACCTTGATGCCGTAGGGAGCGACGCCATCCACCGGAGGAAGTACGGGGACGTCTTTACTGTCTGGTCTCCGGTCGGCAAATTCCTCGCTAATCTTGACGCCGTGGCCGGCTCTCCCGGACGCGGGAACCTTCTCAGCATATCGGATATCGGCTACCAGCCGGGCGTTGAGCAAAGGCTTGCGAAGGCGCGGTCGAACGGGTGGCGGATCGAGTGGCGCGACCACCACCGCTGGAAAGAGGAGGAGATCCGGGCCGTTGATGCGAAGACAAACCTCCTCCATATCGATGTCTCCACCTGCGCGACCGGGATCGTCGCCCGCGACCTTGCTCCCGAGGACCCGGTGGCGGTGGAGATCGCGCAGGTCGTCTGCGACTACGACCTCTGGAAGCATCAGGATCCCCGGTCGAAGATGCTCGGCCAGGTCGTGATGCAGAAAGGCTATCGCGAGTACGTCCGCGACAACCTCGTCCGGGGCACTATCGTTGATCCGAAAGTGGAGAGCGAGTACCAGCGGATCGTCCGGGAAATGGAGCAAGATATCAAAAAGAGCCTCCGGCACACCACCATCATCGAGGACGGCCGCTATCGGATAGCATTCTCCCCTCTCTACGGCTACCCCAGCGAGACGGCGCATGCCATCCGCGATGAACTCGATACCGATATCGAGGTGATCGTCTCGGGAAACGGCCGCATCTCTATCCGTTCAGTCCCCCCGGTCAGCCACCTCATTGCCCGGGAGTTCTCCGGCGGCGGTCATCCTCACGCAGCCGGAGGGACGTTTCCGTTCAGCCTCCTCGACCGCCTCCTCTTCTGGATCTTCAAGCGGAATCGACATTACCGGCGTCTTGCGGAAGTTGCGGAGACTATCGAAGAATGAAGGCCCCCTCCCGGAGGCGCTTCCAGTAATCCGGGCAGTTCTCCTCGCAGTAGCCGCCGACTTCAAGCATATCCGGGTCGGCAAGAGCGGTGGCGGCCGCAAGGTCCTCTGTCTCTGCATCGAGGAGGATCAGTCTTTTGATGTGGAACCGCTCCATCAGGTCCTCCGCCCGATTAAGATCCTTTGCCGGGAGGATGAGTCTATCCTGGTACTCGAGCAGGAGTTCCAGGTCGAAGGTCTCCGGAGCCCTCGGAAAGAAAAGGGTCTTTCTTTTCGCGAGTAAATCGAGTTCGATTGCGTCCGCTTCGTCCGCGATCAGGATGTGGCCCTGCACGCCCGCATCCCTCATCTCCCGCATGAGCCGAATGTATGAGGTCGCGATAGCCTCGGAAAAACCCTCTTCATCCCCGATATAGCCGTCACGAACACCGAGCATGTGGGGGGCGGGGAGAGAGATCCAGGCCCCCTTCTGCCTTGTCAGGATATAATGCGCATCCGCAACCACAGCAGCCGGGTCGACGTCCGGCTCACCGACAAGCACCCCGTCGATCACCCCGGGGAACGCTCCCCGCAGCCTCTCGCTGTAGAAGATACCTCCGGCGGCGGGCACCGTCACCCCCTCCTGGGCATCAATCGAACGGCCGAGCCGGTAGGTGGTGAGATCCGCCTCCACCACTTTTACCTCTTTCAGCCACCCTGTGATCTCCGGGACCGTGGGCATTCCGACCTCGGAGCCGAAAGATCGAACAGGCATCGTAATCCTTCGTGCCATGCGCTGGTATCTTTATTACCATCGCAACCAGAGTAGATAAGGATGAGTGGTAAGCCGTTGCTGGTAACGTGCGGCCTCCCGTACACGAACGGTCCCTGCCATATCGGGCACCTGCGGACCTACGTGCCGGCCGACTTTTACGTGCGCTATATGCGCCGGTCGGGTGAGGAGGTCGTCTTTATATGTGGTTCCGATAACCACGGAACGCCGATCGTGATCAGCGCTGAGCAGGAGGGTTCGACCCCCCGTGCCCTCTCAGAGCGCTATCATCAGCACTTCTACGAGACGTTCCGGCGGATGGGAGTAGTCTTTGATCGGTTCGGGATGACCGACGACGCCATGAACCACGAGACCACCCGCTCGATCGTCAAACGGCTTATCGAGAACGGCTACATCTACTCGAAGACCGTCAGCCAGAGTTACTGCCCGCAGTGTGAACGGTTCCTCCCCGATCGGTATGTGGAAGGGATCTGCCCCCACTGCGGGGCGATCGCCCGGGGCGACGAGTGCGATCAGGGATGCGGCCAGCACCTCGAGCCCGGCGAGATCAAGGACGCGGTCTGTAAGATCTGCGGCGGCAAGGCGGAGTACCGGGAGCAGGAGCACTACTTCTTCAAACTCTCGGCGTTCCGGGACTTCCTCCTCGAGTATCTCCCCAACCTCCGCGGCACGGCCACTGCCCGAAACTACGCCCTCGGCTGGGTGAAGGAACTCCTGCACGACTGGTGCATCACCCGAACGCTGGATTGGGGCGTCAAATTCCCGGGACGCGACGATCTTGTCGTCTATGTCTGGGTCGACGCGCCCATCGGCTACATATCGTTTACGAAAGAGTGGGCGGAGGCTGCCGGTGCCGACTGGAAGGACTACTGGTGCGGGGACGAGACCCGGGTCACGCACTTCATCGGCGGGGATATCATCTACCACCACTGCATCTTCTGGCCTGCCCTCCTCAAGGGGGCTGGTTACGGCCTCCCGCACGCGGTGGTCGCAAGCGGCATGGTCACGATCGAGGGCAGGAAGTTCTCAAAGTCTCGGGGATATGTGGTCTGGACGAACGACGACTACCTGGACCAGGGCCTCCCGGCAGACTACCTCCGCTACTACCTTCTCTCCTACACCAACCACACGAAAGAACTCGATTTCTCCTGGAAGATCTATGCCGAGCGGGTGAACAACGAGATCGTCGGGACGCTCGGAAACTTCATCTACCGGACGATGTACTTCGCTGAGAAGGAGTTCTCGGGGGTGCCCGACCTTGCCCCACGGCCGGTCGTCGTCGAGGAGATTGAGCGGTCGCTCTCCACGATCGATGCCCTGATGCGGGAGTACGACTTCAAGAGCGCCGTTGATGCAATGATGGCTCTTGCGTCGTTTGGGAACTCTTACATCCAGAGTAACGCTCCCTGGAAACTGATCAAGGAGGACCGGGCGGCGGCGGAGCAGGTCATAGCCGACTGCCTCCAGATTGTGAAAGCGCTTGCTCTGATCTTCGAGCCCCTGATGCCCGAGTCAATGCAGCGGGCCTGGACGATGCTCGGCTACGAGGACAAGATTGCGGATCATTCGATTGCCGAGGCAACGACGCCGGTGGGAGCACGAGCGCTCGCAAAACCCTCCCCGCTCTTTGCTAAGATCGAGAAGGAGCAGATCGCCGCTCTTGAGGCTATTCTCAATGAACGTGTCGAGAAGGCAAAAGAGGCCGCCAAACCAAAGACGCCCACTGTATCCATCGACGAGTTTGCAAAACTCGATATCAGGGTCGGACAGATCGTCTCGGCCGAGCCGATCAAGGGCTCAAAGAAACTCTACAAACTTATCGTCGATCTCGGCAGCGAGAAGCGCCAGGTGGTCAGCGGGATCGCGCAGTTCTACTCCCCCGAGGAACTGGTTGGCAAAGATGTCGCAATGATTGCAAATCTCGCACCGGCAAAGATCTTCGGGGTCGAGAGCAGGGGAATGATCCTCGCCGCCGGTGACGAGGCCTCCCTCCTTGTCCCCCTCCGGCCGGTCAGTCCGGGGACGAAGGTTAGATAACCCTTCTATTTTTTCTGTCAGCGGCGATCCCGGGTAGAAAAAGATCGATTCGCTGGTGTCGGCGAGATCTGGGACGATCCATACTAATTCCCAGCCATTCAAAGAAAAATGGTCCCTTCGGCAACGGCGTTAAAATCGACGGGCCTGGAGGGATTCGAACCCCCGGCATCCGGGTTAGAAGCCCGGCGCTATATCCTGGCTAAGCCACAGACCCACTCTGTAATACTCCCATACATTTTGGTTGTCAGGGGTTATTAACTCTTTGAGGGTCCGGGGCCCGGGAGCCCGTAAAAACGTATCAGCCGGCCCGGTAACAGGCCGACCTGATAATCTCGACTTTGGTCGGGTCACCCCATTTTCTCCCTTCAACGTCGCGGGCGATGGTCGTTCCCCGGAATTGGACTTTGATCCGTGCTGACATTCGTTCTCGTTCCTCAAAGTAGGTTGGGCCGGTGAGTTCGATCCGTTTCATGCTGATGTTGAGTGCCAGAAGGTCGACCATAATACCCGGATCTCCGGGAGAGAGGTCTTCCTCGTTGACGGACGTCAGGAAGAGGCACTCCCCCGGAGTGGCCTCGGTCAGGGTTATGATATTGTGGGCGCTGCTCAACTCAAGGGTGCGCGCCTTACCGCTCTTGAGTTCGGCGATGACTGATGGAGATATTCCGGTTAACGCTGCATACTTCATAGACTCACCCGTACATCGGCAGTTGCTCTCTTCTGGGTGCGGTCTCGGTCTTCTGTACCTGTTCTGCAATCTGGGCCATAGCCGCCTCGATCTCCACCGCCTGTTCGAGCAGCGGTTTGATATCCAGGTTGAGACCGTAGATCTTGTTTAAGACGTCGATCGTGGCCGCGGAAGACCGTGGGTCGGGGGTGTTCACCGTCTCTCCAAGAAGCCCGATGCCGGGGATACCCCGCGTCTTGCACTCCATGAGGATGCTTGCTGCAATTCCCGATATGCTTCCCATGGGAAGGATAGTCGTCTCGTCTAAGACGCGCTCAAGTATCTGCCTATTGGTTGCAACCCCAAAGACCCTCTTTTCTGGTTCGTTCGTGATGATTCCTGCGATTGTGACAATCTCCCTGATATCAAACTGAGTAAGCCAGTTCATGATGCCGTTTGCCACCTCGTAGCATATCATCGGGTGGATGGGGACATCTGAGACGATTGCCGTGAGGTGATCTTTGTCGTAGAGGCGAACGGGAGCATTGACCACACCTCTCGTCATGAGGGCGACCGGTGGAAAATATTTGCTTGTGATCGACCCGATCTGCTCAAACTCCATCTGCTCGACGAGGTACTGCAGGGCAATACTCCCGACGAGACCGCTTCCAGGAAACCCGATCAGCACTGTTTTATCGGTGCCGGAAAGCGCTCTTGATATGACCTTTATATCGTCCATGGGGATCAACCACTCACTTCCGGATTAATTTAACATAGTTGGGTGTCCCTTAAAAATATTATGCAGGAATACCAGATCAAGCGCGGATACACGAAAACTCTTGCAGAATCCATGGTTCAGGGTCTCCGTGACCAGTTTGGGGTTGAACCCACAGTGTCGGAGGATGGCCATTACATAATCTCCTACGGAGCGCTCCTGCGCCTTGAGGTCTGGCTGGGATCGGGAGGCAAGACCCTGATCGTCGATACTGAGGCGGATAAAACCGCCGACGATGAGACGATCCTCGAGACCAATCGCCGGTTCCGGAACTACCTCCAGCAGGTGACCGGGTACACGACAAAAGAACGGGCGAAGAAGGCTCAGCAGGCCGTGAAGGGGACGGAGTAACCGCTCCTCTTTTTGATCGGGCATCTCTTCTTTTTGCGGGCAATACATCCCTGCCCGCCGTTTTGGTGCAGTCGCATGAACCCATGCGTGGATTTCGGGGTGATATTACGCTTGGGGGAACGACATCCCGCAGGAATGGGGTTCGAGCACCGTTAGGTGCGAGGTGGGGTTGGCGGGGAGTGCGATGTTCTGGAGTACGACGCCCTGAAAATTTTGGTTGTTCAAGAGTCATCTACCGGACAGCGGCCTTCATTCTTATCTCATGTCAGGTCTTCTGCCCCGGCTCCATCGTCGACACTCCATGAAGCGCCAAGGAACGTGGGGGATGGGACGTTTAAAGAATCTTGCTTGAAAAAAGTAAAAAACGTGGGTGTTTTACTCGATCACTATCGCCGGCTTGAAGGGCAGGGCCCCCGACGCCTTCGGGTGTGTGCTCTCTTCAGCGTTCTGGACCGTGACCGGCACGCCGAACTCGTGCTCCAGGAACGCCCGTGCACCCTCAAGGATCGCCTGCTCATCGAGGGTCGCTTCTTGCAGTTGTTTCACGAGGTCGGGCGGCAGTTTCAGGACGAATTTCGTGATCTGCTTTGCGGCATCCGTCGCCTCGCGGCCGCGCCTGCGCATATCCTCGTTCTGCATGATATCGCGCATCACCCGGGTCTTGTCGGTCGATGCGGCGATGATCCGGAATGCCTCGTGCTTCCAGGCCGGGGCAACGAAGAGCTTGATGGACGTGGGTTCCATCGGGATCAGCTTCCGGATCGACTCAATATCCTCGACGGTCCGTGCGAGAAGCTCCTCGGCGAGTTCGACCTCCGGGCTGATCAGGCTCTCGTCCGCCACCGGCCACGGTGCAAACGAGACCATGCCCTCCCCGCCGATATCGCTCCAGAGCGCTTCACAGGTGTATGGGATGAAGGGGGCGAGCAGCCGTACCCAGGTGCGGCAGAGATCCTGCATCACGGCCCCGCCGTTTGCACCCTCGGGCAGGCGGCGGCGGTACCACTTCAGGTCGGCCTCCACGCCGAAGAACGCCTCCTGCAATGCCTGCCGGGTCTGGAACGACTCGAGCGCCGCTGAGGTGCTCATGATACGGTGCTGAAGCCTGCTCATGAGCCAGGCATCGATATCGTAGGCGCCTTCTGCAACCTTCGCCTCGTTAACGGTGTTCCAGAACCGCTCGATCTGCTTTTTGGTCGAGGAGACGAGTTCGTTACGCCAGTCAAAGTCCTGCCAGGGCTCTGCGCTTCCGACAAGGAACATCCTGACGGTATCGGCCCCGAACTCCTTCAAGGCGTCTTCGAGCAGGAAGACGTTGCCCTTGCTTGAGGACATCTTCGCCCCGTTCAGGAGACCCATGCCGAAGACCACCATGCCCTTCGGCTGTAGTTCCTGTGGGAAGAGTGCCCGGTGGTGGAAGAGCTGGAACGTGAGGTGATTCGAGATGAGATCTTTTGCCGAGAACCGGTATTCATAGGGATACCAGTAGAGGAACTCGTTCCTGATCCTGTCGAGCGTCTCCCGATCGACCGTCTGGGGGTTCCCTTTGCCGAGGAAGATGTAATCAAAGACCTCCGGCGTCAGGTTCTCCGGCGGGATGGCCCTGAGGTGATGAGAGATTGTGTAGTAGGCCATGTAGATCGTCGAGTCGGAGAGCGGCTCGATGATCCAGGTCGGATCCCAGGGGAGTTTCGTGCCGAGCCCCACCCGCCGGGTGCAGGCCCAGTCCTTCAGCCAGTCGACAGTCCTGTCGAACTCAGCCCGGACCTCGGGCGGGACGAGCGCCATCCGCTCGAGCTGGGTCTTCACCTGCTCCTTCCAGCACGGGTCGCTATACTCCAGGAACCACTGGTCGTGGAGGATCTTCACAAAGACCCTGCCGCCGCACCGGCAGATCACCTGGCGAGTATCGAACTCGTACATCGGAATGGAGCCGTAGCGCTCGATCATCAACGCCGCAACGTCATCCCGTGCCTCGCGAACCGGTTTCCCGCCGTATTTCTCAAAGACCTTCCCCCGGGAGAACTCCGCGCTGTAGATCTCCTGGGTGAGCGCCTCCATCCCGGGGTCGTTCTGGTCGCGGATGCCCGCCCGCTCGACCGCGTCCTTTGCCGGGATCTCGCCGTAGCCCTCGACGGAGATGAGCGGAATCGGCTGGATGGACGTGTACTTCCCCTGCTGCTGCAGGTCGCGCAGAGCTATGTAGTCGAAAGGCGCGTGGGCGGGAACGCTCATGACGATGCCCGTACCCATGTCCGGGTCGACGAATGTCGCCGGGAGAACGGGGACGTCGCCGCAGAGTGGGTGAGAGACGGTCTGGTCGATGAGCGCCGTTCCGGGGATGTTCTCCTTCACCCAGACCTCGTGGTCCTGAAGGCCGAGTTTCGCCGCCGCCTCGGCACTCAAGATCCACTCCTCGCCGTCGATCGTCGCCCGCACGTAGGTGACGGCAGGGTTCACCCAGAGGTTTGTCACGCCGTAGATCGTCTCGGGCCGAAGGGTTGCGCATGGGATCTTCGCGTCGCCCCACTGGAAGATCACCAGGGTGAACTTGATGATCTCGGCCTTGTCGCCCTCAAGGAGGTCGTGATCGCCGACCGGGTTCTCACACTGAGGACAGTACTTGACCGGGTGAGCTCCTTTGACGACGTGATCCTTCTCGTGCAGGTGTTTGTACTGCCACTCGATGAACTTGCTGTACTGGGGATCGACGGTGATGAACCGCCGCCGCCAGTCGATCGAGAGCCCGCACTTCTGCATCACCCGCTGATACTCCTCAGAGAAGTATCGGACGATCTCCATCGGGTCGATAAATCGGTCGAGGGTGTCCTGCGGCACCCGGTAGAGGTCGCGGTACAGCCGGATTGTCTTTTCATCCCCGTTCGCGATCCTCTTTGATATCCCGATGACCGGGGTGCCGGTGACGTGGAACGCCATCGGAAAGAGGACCTGTTTCCCCTTCATCCGCTGGTAACGGGCGATGACATCCGGAACGATGTAGGTTCGCCCGTGCCCGACGTGCATCGCCCCGCTGGGATACGGGTATGCCACGGTCAGGTAATACTTCTCCTTCTCTGCCGGATCGGCCTCGAATGCGTGCTCCCATCGGGAGATGCACTCCAGCTCGTTACTTTGCATGTCCAGTCCGCTCACTCTATGCCTCCAGATACTGGTTTTCTATCTCTTTTTCTCTGCCTCATACCGGCCGCAGCCGGATTATCTCGCCATCGTTGTAGCGCTTGATCATTTCCTGGGCGATGGTGCTGTTCTTTGCAAGGAGAATGTCGCCTTCTTCGTTTACCGTAGCCGTGAAGAGATACTCTTTTCCGGCGAAGACATCGACGATCTTGCCCTTATTCTCCGGGGAAACGATGGTCAGTTGTTTCTTGTCGATGCGTATCTTGATGCCGCCGCCAAGGTGTACCTCCTCCTCGACCGGCCGTTTTGCCTCCAGTTCGCTCCGTGGCCGAATATCGATCCCGATACCGAGTTTGTTCACGATCGCCGAGACGTTCTTGCCGCCCTTTCCGATTGCTGCAGGGACGTCCTTATCGTCGATATAGACAACAGCTTTGTTGTCGCTGATGATCCGGACCTCGACCGGACCGTTCGTATACCGCCCGATCTCGCGCTGAACCTCTTTTTCAGCAACTTTCCAGGAGACGTTCTCCTCGGGCCCGGCCGGCGGGGCGGCTGGCTGCTCCGCGGGGAGTGCCGATTCCGCGCTGGTCCTCGCCGTAAGCGGCATCACCAGGGTCTCACCCTCGTAGCGGAAGATCTCGATCTCTGGCTCCCGCCGCGAATGCTCGCGAACGACGATGACCGGGCGGACGTGGGTGTCGCCGGGCATGCCCTCTGGCGCCTTGATCGTCAGTTCAAGGTCGTAAATCTTTGAGATCTTGCCCTGAACGACATAGATGATGGTGTTGATGATCTGTGGCAGGATACTGTAATCTACGCGGTCACAGAACCGTCGGAGGCAGTCGTGTACCTCCATTGCATGCACCACTCCAACCATACCCATTCCGGCAAGGCGCATATCGGCATAGACGCTGAAGTCCTCGTTCTTGCGGATCTCGTCAAAGACGACGTAATCGGGTCGGACAAGCAGGAGAGCCTCGGCAGTGTTCATCATGCTGCCTTCAAGCGCCGTGTACTGGGTGATGTGATCGGGCACCTGCAGGTCACGCGGGGCCTCCATCGTCTTTACGATGAAGTCGTTATCGGCAAGGAACGTCGCAAGACTCTGGGCGAGCGTGGTCTTACCCGCGCCCGGAGGACCTGCTATCAGGACACCGCGCCGGTTTCCGAGAATCCGCTTCTTGATCTCCGGTGCCATATCGTAATCGTCAAGCGAGAGATCGACGAGCGGACGTACCACCGTAATCTCCATCCCGTCCGAGAAGGGTCGCCGGGCGATCGAGATCCGGAGAGATCCGATCTGGGCGACCGTAATCCCACGCTTCTCGAGTTCGATGAACCCGTCCGGGTCACGCTTTGCCCGCTCAAGAAGTTCCTGCGCCATGATCCGGAGTTCATACTCGGTCATCGGGGTATCCCGAAGAGTGACCAGGCGAATGTCCCGGAGTTTTCCGATCTTTGCCATCGGCAAAGCACGCTCTTTCAAGGTGATCGCGGTCGTCTCCTCGTCGAAGAACTGGTCTATCGAGAGCGGTGAGAAATCGCCAACCTGCGGCTTTAAGTAGACGACGTCAAGCCCTTTTGCCTTTGCAACCTCTGCCTGCACGAGGTCGCTTGTGATGAACCGGGCATCGTGCTCGATGGCGACGTTCCTGATCAGGGCGTCTATCTCGCCTCCGCTGGAGAGTTTCACCTGGTCGAGGCTCGGGCGGTCTCCGGCAAACTGGAGATCAATGATCTTTTCCTCCGACATCCGGAAGAGTTCCTGGAGTTCGGTCAGACCGGAAAATCCTATCTCCCGCCCCTGATTTGCCTGTGCCTCCAGTTCGGCGACGACGGCTTCCGGTATGATTATTGTTGCGCCCTTATATTCTCCGGTTTTTATCATCGATGTTATGCGTCCGTCTATTACGACGCTGGTATCGGGTACAATTTTCATAAAAAATCACCATAGTAATGAAGTCATTCACCCTTATTAGCGTATACCTTCTCCGGATCAAAGACTATTCCGGCGATCTCTTCACCATCGATCGTTCGGTAGAAGCATGAGGCATGCCCGGTATGGCAGGCTGCGCCGGACTGCTCAACCTCATACAGGATCGCATCCGCGTCGCAGTCGACAAGCATGCGCGAGATGCGTTGGACGTGCCCGCTCTCTTCTCCTTTCTTCCAGATCTTCTGTCTGCTCCGACTGTAGTAGTGTGCGTATCCAGTTCGTTTTGTAAGGTCCAGCGCCTCGGCGTTTGCGTAAGCGAGCATCAGAACCTCACGAGTTCGCTTCTCCTGCACGATGACAGGTACCAATCCATTCTTGAACTGTATCTCCATATTGGTTCACATTCCTGCTAGGATCTTCATGATCTCAAAGAGGATATCACCCATGAATAGTGCAGTCAGGAATCCCGCCGTGATCGGTATGATGAACGGAATGCCATACGATATCCAGACCTTGCCGGCCTTTCGGTAAAGTGCAAGTTCCTTCTGGTAGTCCTCGGGGTGCAGCCTGAGGTCTTTTGTATATCGACGTTCTCCCCGAGTCATTCGCCCAAGCGACTCCGTAAAGCCAACGAATCGTCGGACAATCTTGCCGTCCTCTTCCCTGATATCTTCCATGACAAAGCCGAACTCGTTCTGGATCTTCTTCCCGTCGACGGGAAAGCCGAGGAAGAGGCAGGGGAGCGGAGCCCGGTTCCCCTCTATCAGGTTCTTCGCGAGTATTGCAAAGGGTGCCGCGATGTTGATCAGCACGGCGTTCGTCAGCACGGTGAATGGGAAGAACCCAAGCGGTGAGATGCCGAAGTACGGCTCGATCGGAGATAACGGGATGCATGCGGTGATGATGATGAGGGCATACGCATCCGCTCCTCCAAAAAGGCCTTTAGCCTGAAATAGGTAGAAAAACCCACAGAAGACTGCGACCAGAACGAGGTAACCTGCTGCCGTCCGCCAATCTGCAAGGAGGATCTGTCCGTATACCCAGAGTGCCGCAGGAATCGCAATCGCGAGTGCTGGCCGCCAGGTTCTGTGGGGTACCCGGCGATCTCTTGCATCCAGAACAGACGCATATATGAGCGTGGCGCCTATTGCAACCGTTGCAATGATGAGCGGGATGGCGATCACGGGCGAAAGCGTCATGGGATAGTACCCTATTCACTTTTTATTTCTTATTTCTGGCGATCTCACTTCACAGCGGATCCTGGTTCTTTCTATGCGGTCTTTGGGATAAATCTGAAGGCCTTCCTTTTGGCGTGGCGATCATGGGTTCTCTCTCGGCCCTGTTGTGGCACCTTTCTTCTCCTGATTCCTTCCTGATGTAATCATACGAATCAGGTGTTTACAGTCCGTTTTATTCTTATTTTTAAGATATTATCATCTATACGCGAGATACATTTTAGCAAGATATTAATAATAGCATAGTGATGTGGTATATTGCGGTAGAGCGGAAGTGTTCCACTTATCCTGCGCAATAATACCTTACCTGAAGATATCCATGGAAATAGTCGATCTCATGGACGAGATCCTTCAGCAGTCGACGTGTGAAGGGTGCTTTGATCTTGAGGAGTTGCTGCGCTATAGTAACGTCCATTCTCTGACCGGAATGGGGGTCACGAGAGAGAAGACACATACATTTTTCCTGATTCTCTCTAATGGCGAACCGAACGGCGCCATTCTTGTCGATGACAAGGGGACGCTCTTCGGGGACTCGGCCGTTCTGCGCCTGACCGGCGAGGAGAAGTTCGCACTCTATCTCATAGCGCCGGTGATCGCCGATGCGCTGATTGCCCGTTGCAGGATCTTTGAGACGAGTCATTTAAAGAAGAACGGCCGTCTTGATATCCCGACGATTGGTTCGCCTACCCGACAACGAGTGGGAGTCCTCTGTCTGACCGTCCGCGACAACCACTCGCCTCTCGCCGGCGCTCATGTCTCGATCCGGAAGGGAAAACTTGTCATCACGAGTGATGTGACGGATTCCCAGGGGAGAGTTTGCTTTCGACTGTTGAACGGGCGCTATATGTGTGTGATCGCGGATCGATCCGGGGAGCGAAGACGGTGCATCATCGACTTCCATGATCCTCAGGTAGAAACGTCTGTTGATGTTGGGGGCACAGAGGATGAGAACGGGTGAAGATGAAGAACGTGAATTGATTGCATCGGTCAGAAGTCTCCTTGCACAATCAGGGGGATCACAACCCGGCAGGGAAGAGGTTACAGCGGGGTCGCACGGCTCCGCTCCACCATCTCAAGAGAGTGATACAGAAGATCAAGGGGAGTCGGCCCCGGTCATGGATCCTGGTCCTGGCGGAGAGGAGATGCGTGAGCATTCTCCTGGCCCGGTCTTGAGAGGGGCCGATATCCGTTCAATCATCGGCTCGGTGATGAGTTCAGAAGATACCAGGGGGCGGCGCACAACTGCTGATGAGGATCCTGTCCGGGCACTCCTCAACCGGCTCGAGAGGTCGGGGAGGGAGACTGATAAGGAGCGTACGGTCACCCCTTCGCCGATGAGCAGTGATACAGGGCCGAAGGCTGCACCCTCTTCACCCGGGCATCGTGATCCCTTTGGTATCCTCAACCGGGTGAGAGGGATGAAAGAGGCCGGCGAGGCCGGGGAGATGGAGGCTGAAGGGCCCGGGTCCGAAGATCTCCCCGATGGGGTGATATCGGTCGAGGAACTCGGGAGCCTGGCAGACCTGATCCTCCCGAAGAGTGCGACGTTTGCTGTCGAAGAACTGAGTATCAACCGCAACGAGCACAATTTCGACTTCGTCGACAACGCCCGGGTCGTCTCGGAGTTCGATGACCTCTTCTCCCAGGCACTCTCCTCCACCGCGTTTGCCGAGGCCGCGGCGGAGGTGGCGTCTCCCTCCGAAGAGGTTCCAAAGCCCCGGTTCGGGTTCCTCCAGAAGCTCCGTCCACTTCGTCCAGAGATGGAGATCGAGGAGTACAACCCTGCCGTCCACGGGCCACTTCTCGATCTTTCAATGCGCCCCTCCCCGGGAGTGGAAGAGATCGAACTCTACCCGGTAAACGAACCATACGCCTACGTCAGGGTCATCTACGACAGCGCAACCCATGAGTACACCTACTGTGTGCTTGAGCCTGAACTCACGCCTGCGGAGCGGGAACTCTTCCTGGAGATCAAGGAGCGTCTCTTTGAGACGCTCAATATCACCACCCGTGACCTCACACGCGAGGCGGCACGCAAAGCGCTTCGCGACGCGGCAAACAGAATCATCGCCGATTACGGGATCCATCTTGATGCGGTGGGGCGGGAGAAGGTTCTGTATCACGTGGAGAAGGAGTTCCTCGGCGACGGATTGATCGACCCGGTGATGCACGACAAGTACATCGAGGATATCTCGTGCGACGGCGTGAACTGCCCAATCTTCGTCTACCACACCACATACGAATCGATGAAGACGAACCTTCTCTACCACGACGCGGCGGAACTCGACTCGTTTGTTGCCAAACTCGCGCAGCGGGCCGGGAAGTACATCTCGATTGCTGAACCGATGCTGGACGCCACGATGAGCGATGGGTCGCGTATCCAGATGACGCTCGGCTCGGAGGTGACCGCCCACGGTTCAACGTTCACGATCCGGAAGTTCCGCGAAGAGCCGATCACGCCGACGGATCTCATCGAGTGGCACACCTTCTCACCGCTCGGGATCGCCTTCATCTGGCTCGCGGTCGAGAACGGCAAGTCCTGCATATTTGCAGGCGGTACGGCGTCCGGAAAGACCACGACCCTGAACGCTATATCGCTCTTCATCCCGCCGCTTGCAAAGATCGTCACCCTCGAGGATACCCGTGAGTTGAAACTCCCTCACCCGAACTGGATCCCGAGCATCACCCGAGACTCGTTCTCGCAGGACGGGCGGGGCGAGATCGATATGTACGAACTCCTGCGTGCCGCCCTCCGGCAGCGCCCGGAGTATATTCTGGTCGGCGAGGTCCGTGGCCGTGAGGCCTTGACCCTCTTTCAGGCGATGAGCACCGGGCACGTCACCTACGCGACGATGCACGCCGACTCGGTAGCGAGTGCCGTCCACCGTCTGGAGAACCCGCCGATCAACGTGCCGAGGAACATGCTCTCTGCCCTCTCCCTGATGTCCATCCAGGTGCAGGCCCGGGTGGGGGGCCAGCGGATCCGGCGGAACAAGCAGCTCATCGAGATCCTGGATATCGATCCCCGGACGAACGAACTGATCACGAACGAGGTCTTCCGGTGGCATCCCGCGACCGACGAGATTCGTTACTCGGGCAAATCCTACATCCTCGAGCAGATCATGGAGGACCGGGGATGGAGCGAGGAGCGGATGCAGGAAGAACTGAAGCGGCGTCAGGAGGTGCTTGAATGGATGCGCATCAAGAAGATCCGGCATTTCCGCGATGTAAGCAAGGTCCTTGTCTCCTACTTCCGCGATCCGGAGGGGGTCATCGAACGCGTCCGTTCTGACCTTTATGGTGGGATGGTGAGGCAGCATGAATAGTTATGAGCGGTTCTGCTTCAACCTGATCGGCCGTGACTTAAAGGAGAAGCGTGGGGAGTTCATCAAGCTCAGAAACGATCTCGTGGGGGCCCGGATGAACACACCCTTTGAGGCCTACCTTGCGACCGCTTACGTCTCCTCGGTCATTGTTGGGCTGGTCGCTGCGGTAATCATCGGGCTTCTGACTTATCTTCTGCGGGTCCCCGAGATGATCACCTACCGGGGAGCGGTCCCGGAGTTCCTCTACGCGTTAAACGACTACAAGCTCCTCCTTGGGACCATCATCATCACGCTCATCTCCCTTGCGATCTTCGGAGGGATAACGTACCTGGTCTTCCTCCTCTACCCCGGGATACGGGCCGGGGAGCGCCGCAGGAACATCGATGCCACACTCCCATACGCCATCAACTACATCACCGCGATGTCTTCGGCCGGGATCACTCCCGCGGAGGTCTTCCGGCTGCTCGGTCAGAGCACGATCTACGGCGAGAGCGCCGTCGAGGCCCGATATATATCCCGGGAGACGGATTTCTTCGGCAAAGACCTCCTTGATGCGCTTCGGACGGTCTCTCAGGCGACGCCGAGCGAGCGGATGCGTGAATTCCTGCAAGGAGCCGTCGCGAGCATCTCGAGCGGGAGTAATCTAACGGAGTATTTCCGCACCAAGGCTCACCAGTATACGCTCGAGAACAATCAACAGCAGAAGACATTTCTGGAGACGCTCGGGCTGATCGCAGAGTCCTACGTCACTGCGATGGTCGCCGGCATGCTCTTTTTGATCATTCTGCAGTCGGTGATGACGATCCTCTCGGGCGACTCAAACCCGCTCTTCCTCTACATCATCATCTACCTGATCATCCCGTTCGGGAGCGTGATGTTCATCATTCTGATCAGTTCCATGACCCCGGAGGTGTGATATGGGGTTCAAAGAGATTATCGATGACTTTCTGAACCGATTGCCGGGCCAGGACCGAACGACGGGCGGCGCGGCGGCGGACGCCCTGGTGTCCGAGTCGTTTGAGGAGCGGGAAGAGGAGATCTTCGGCCGGATAGAGAACTGGCGGAAGTATCAGGAAGGGTTTTACCGGTTCCTCAAGCACCCGCTTAGAGTTATGGCGGAAGAACCCCTCACCGTCCTCTTCATCTCCATCCCAGCTGCCCTCCTCCTCTTTGCCGGCGGATTTATGAGCCTGGTCCTCTCCTACGGCGTCGGCGTCCTCTTTTCGACGACGATGATCGACGATGTCTTTGTCTTCTCGCTCCTCATCGCCATCGTGCCGCTTGCAATCCTCGACCTCAAGGAGTCGCTGCGGGTATCAAGCATCGAGGCATCCCTCCCGAACTTCTTCCGGGATGTGGCCGGGATGAACGACTCGGGCATGACCCTCCCGCATGCAATCCATATCGTCTCGGAGGGGGAGTACGGGGCGCTCACGCCGCACATCCGTAAACTCGACACCGAGATGTCCTGGGGCGTCCCGTTCGTCGAGGCCATTCGCCGATTCGGGAAGGCCGTGAACACCCCGCTCACCGAACGGAGCGTCGACCTGATCGCCCACGCGAGTTCGGCCGGCGGCGACGTGAGCGAGGTGCTGCGGGCTGCGGCACACGATGCCTACGAGTTCTTCAACCTGAAGATGGAGCGGAGAAACGGGATGATGATCTACATGATCATCATCGTTATGTCGTTCTTCGTCTTCCTCTTCGTCATCGGGGTGCTCTCAAGCACGTTCCTCACCACGATGGCGGAGGCGGGGACGGCGGTTGCGGCCTCGGGTTCGACCCAGACATTCATGGGGACCGTAGACCTCTTCCTCTACAACCGCCTCTTCTGTCACGCCGCACTGATCCAGGGGTTCTTCTCGGGACTCGGGGCCGGGGTCATGGGCGAGGGCCGGGTGCTCGCCGGTCTGAAGTACTCGGCGATCATGGTGCTGATCGCCTGGATCGCGTTCCGGTTCTTTATCTGAGGGCCGGGACGGGTTTTCTCTTTTTGCGGTGGTAAAAGAGGTTTGGATATCTGTATCTTCACCCGAATTCTATCTCACGCTTCAGACGTGGCGTCCGTTGCATCCAGAAAATATGCCATAATCGCATCCATATCCACGTGCTCCTCAAAGTGCCGGGCCAGATTGTCGTAGGCCGCCTCAATCCCGAGGGTGCCTCCGTCGATCTCCGTGACCGGTTCAAACGGCACGCCCCGCCGCTCTGCGAGGTAGGCGAGGAGGGCGTTTGCCGCACCGGGGTTCTGGAAGAGCCCGTGCATGTATGTCCCAAAGACCAGGCCGTCGGGGGTCGAGGCCCCTTCCCCGGAGAACGCCTCGGGGAGGCCGTTCCGTTCAGTCTCACCCATGTGGATCTCGTAGCCCTCCACCTCCCCCATTGCCGGGAGGATGGGGCCGGGCCCGGTTGCCCGGCGCCGGACCTGCACCGTCGTCTTGTGGTAGCCGGTAAAGGCCGTGACGACATCGAGGAGCCCGAACCCCTGGTACTCTCCGGGAGTTTCCGACTCAATGCCCGCATCGACGATCCGCCGCCCGAGCATTTGATAGCCGCCGCAGATCCCGATGATCGGGACTCCTCTCTCCCGGGCAAGCCGGAGTTCTTCCCCCACTCCCGCACGGTTGAGGACGGCGAGGTCCTCCACCGTGTTCTTCGTCCCGGGGAGGATGATGCAGTCGTAGCCTGAGAGCGTTGTGCCGGGCTCGACGTAGTCCACCGCGGCGTAACGCTCGAGGAGCTCGAAGTCGGTAAAGTTCGATATCCGTGGGAGGCGGACGACGGCGATCCTTATCGGCGATCCGGTCTTTTGGTCTCTCTTATCGGCGATCGAGAGCGAGTCCTCGCTCGGGAGAGGGATGTCGGCGTAGGGGATCACCCCGAGCACCGGAACACCTGTCAGTCCTTCGAGTCTCTCAACACCTGATGCAAAGAGCCCGGGGTCTCCCCGGAACTTATTGACGATGACCCCGGCGACGAGTGGTCTGATGTCTTCCGGGAGGAGAGCGAGCGTCCCGTAGACCTGGGCGAAGACCCCGCCCCGCTCGATATCGGCGACGAGAACGATGGGGAGACGGAGGGCCCTTGCGAGCCGGATGTTCGCGATATCGCGATCGTAGAGGTTCACCTCGGCGGCTCCCCCGGCCCCTTCTACGACCACATGCCCAAAGCGCCTCCGTAATCGCTCGAATGCGGCAACCGCCTCGGATAGCAGCATATCGGTCTCGGCATAATAGTCCCGGATCAGCACATCCTTATATGGGCGGCCGAGCAGCACCACCTGTGAGGTCTGGTCACCCTTTGGTTTGAGGAGGACCGGGTTCATATCGGCTTCCGGCTCAAGGCCCGCCGCGAAGGCCTGGACAGCCTGCGCAATCCCGATCTCGCTCCCATCGGCCGTGACATACGAGTTGAGACTCATGTTCTGGGATTTAAACGGAGCGACGGAGATTCCCCGTCGGTGGAGTGCACGGCAGAGCGCCGCGACCGTCACGCTCTTGCCCACGTGGGATGCAGTTCCGAGCACGATAAGAGACATTGCCGGCAGAAGAGTTGGACGCGACGGATTATTAAGGGCGGGGTCTTATGGGGTATTACATGGAACTCTCCCCGCAGGGCCGCATCCTCCTGGAACACCGCTACCTCCTCCCCGGAGAAGCACCAGAGGACCTCTTCTCCCGGGTCGCCGACGCCGTGGGCGGAACGGCACGGTCTCGCGAGTTCTTCTCGCTCATATCGAGCCTCCTCTTCCTCCCGAACTCTCCGACCCTGATGAACGCAGGAACCCCTGGGGGGCAGCTCTCGGCCTGTTTCGTCCTGCCGATCGAGGATACCCTGGAGGGGATCTTTCGCACCCTCGGCCAGATGGCGCTCATTCATCAGTCCGGGGGCGGGACGGGGTTCTCGTTCTCACGCCTCCGTCCCCGCGGTGACTCCGTCAACGGGGTCGCCGGCGCCGCCACCGGGCCGGTATCGTTCATCCGGGTCTTCGATGCGGCGACCGAGGCTGTCCGGCAGGGTGGCCGGCGACGGGGGGCGAACATGGGAGTGCTTGCGGCCTCCCATCCCGATATCGAGGAGTTCGTCACCGCCAAGCAGGACGGGGGCCTCTCGAACTTCAATATCTCGGTCGGGATTGATGAGCAGTTCATCCATGCTCTTGCAACCGGCCGCGAGTACGATCTTATCAACCCCCGCGACGGCAGCATGTGGCAAAGCATCGACCCACGGTCGCTCTGGCATCTTATCGCCGCCTCCGCAAGGGATTCCGGCGAGCCGGGTGTGCTCTTTCTCGATGAGATCAACCGTAGGTGCACCACGCCGCACCTCGGCCCCATCGAGGCGACCAACCCCTGCGGGGAGCAGCCGCTCTACCCCTACGAGAGCTGTAACCTAGGAAGCATCAACCTTGCCCGATGCATCAGAGGAAGCGACCTTGACGAGGACCTGCTCGCCACCGTCGTTCGGTGCGGCGTCGAGTTTCTCGATGCGGTCATCGATGTAAATCACTTCCCAATCCCCGAGATCCAGGAGCGGACCCTTGCTACCCGAAAGATCGGTCTTGGTGTCATGGGATTTGCCGAGGCGCTCATACGCCTCGGGATCCCCTACGAATCAGAGGAAGCGATCCGGTTTGCCGGGAGCCTGATGGAGATGATCCAGACCTGGGCCAGGGAGCGGTCGGAGGAACTGGGGAGGGAGAAGGGGTCGTTTCCAGCCATTGAGGGTTCAATCTACTCAGGAGAGATGCGCAACGCCACCGTCACCACCATCGCCCCTACAGGATCGATCCATCTTATCGCCGGAACCACGAGCGGTATCGAGCCGGTCTTCTCGTTTGCCTACGACCGGACGATCGATGGGCGGCCGGTCAGCATCGTAAGCGACCTCATCACAGAGTTTCTGCCGAAGACCGCCGGTGGAAGAGATGTCGCGGAGCACGTGCGGCGTTATGGGACGGTTGACGGCCTCCCCCTGGATGACCATACTCGCGACCTCTTCAAGACGGCCCTTGAGATCGCACCGGAGCACCACGTCAGGATGCAGGCCGCATTCCAGAAGCACGTTGACAATGCCGTCTCAAAGACCGTGAACCTCCCGGAGAATACGGAGGTCGATGATATAACCCGAGTCTTTTCCCTTGCTCATGACCTCAAGTGCAAGGGTATCACCGTCTACCGCTACCGGAGCCGGTCTGATCAGGTAATCTCCCAGGGCTGCGATATCTGTCGGATTGACGGGTGACATGCCAACTAATATATAACGAGAGCTGAAAGGTACATGCAATGAACGGTGGGATATGTCCGACCTGCGGACTGCCAAAGGAACTGTGTATCTGTGAAGAAGTTGCCAAAGAGCAGCAGAGAATAAGCGTAAAGGTAAACAAACGCCGGTATGGAAAGGAAGTCACGGTCATCGAGGGCCTCGATCCCTACGACATCGACCTCGAAGACCTCTCGAAGTTCCTGAAAGCGAAACTGGCCTGTGGCGGCACGGTCAAAGACTCTTCGATCGAACTGCAGGGCAACCATCGCGAACGGGTGAAGGATCTGCTTGCCCAGAAAGGATATAACATGGAAAATATCAGTTGACCCCGGGGCGTTCTCCCTAGGATCCGGGGATATCTACTTTTTTGCAGGCTTCATTACGGGTTGCAGGGGAAGCGGATGCTGTTTGTTCGTTCGTACTCCATAGTGAAATCCGCGATGAGTTACTATCGAGACGGCTGAAGGGTATCGAGAGATCCCGACTGCGATGGCCGGATCAGCAGGCAATATAATTAGCAGGTACAATACTCTGAGAGTTGATTGCCTATGGCGATGAGATGTTCGTTTGCGCTCGATCCCGACCTGATGGAGCAGATCGACCAGTATGCCAGAGATCACTCGTTCGACCGAAACGAAGCGATTCTTGAACTGATCGAGATCGGACTTGCCTGTCGGAAGGAGAATGGGGCGGCAAAGGTACGGCAACGCCGCTCGTATGAGGAGTTGAACCGGCTCCTGCGTGAGGTCGAGGATGTCAAGGCTATCCTCACAGATCTTCGAAACGAGGTTAAACTGGTTCACCACACGATCGAGGCAGACTGGACTAAGGAGGCGAAAGGCGTCCCGTTCCAGACCAAACGCCCGTGGGAGTTCTGGCGAAAGTAAGTCTGTTAACTAATGATATTCGCGATGCTCCGGAACCCTTCCTCGCTAAGATCGTCGCAGAGGACCGCCTCGACCTTCGCCATATCGACGCTGGGCGTCTCGCGGCACCTGGTGCAGTAGGCCCGTGCCGGTGACGGCACCTCTCTTCCTCCAATAACGACGAGAACTGAGTGAACACAAAACCTGCACCGATCAACGGGCTCAGGCTTATTCGGGGTGCACTGCACCAGGCCCCGGACGACCTGTAGACGCCGGGTTCTACTCATAGGCCTCGACCCGGTAGCCGGCACGCCCGAGAACCTCGCTGACCTTTGCTCTCCAGGCGGTATCGCTCTCGATCATGAGCGGCGCGATCGATTCGTTCCAGCACTGCTGGAGGGCGGCATCCTCTGTGACGAGGCTTCTTCTCCCCTTCACCTTCCCGACCTCCCGGCCGTCACCGGCAAAGATCCTCATTGCACAGCAGGTGTAGGATCGGCAGACCAGCGGTCGGCTGTTGTGAATGGTGCAGACGTACTTCCCCATCTCCCCGGGGAGAGGGCGCAAGAACGGGCACCAGGATGGGTGTTTACGGTTCTCGGATCTGTCCATGAAAGCATCAAGGAACCTCTCTTCGACCCGGGCGCGGAACGTGCCGCCGACGATCTTCTGCCGGCAGAGAAAGTCCCGGCTGGTGAGTTGCTTCTCGACCTCGATGAGTTGGCCGCCTGCGTGCATGCAGCACTTCCCGCAGAGGCTACATTCAAATGCGGTCATCTAGTAGATTCTTTGCGCAACAGAGGATAAAGGTTGGGAACTGGCGCCCTAAGGGTTAAATCGATACGCATACAATGGAGTGGCATGAAGGTGTGCATTATGTGCGGAGGGGAGGGCACACGGCTCCGTCCCCTCACGTTTGGGCGTCCCAAACCGTGTATTCCCATTGTCAACAAACCTTCTATCCAGCATCTCGTCTCACACCTCGCAAACCTCGGGTTCACTGATGTAGTGATCACGCTCGGCTACATGAGTGACGCAATCGAGGCGGCGCTTGGGGATGGATCGCTCTTTGGGGTCAATGTCACCTATGTCCACGAAAAGACGAAACTCGGGACGGCGGGAAGCGTCAAGAACGCCCAGAAGTATCTTGAGGAGCAGCCGTTCCTGGTCGTCGGCGGCGACCACGTGGTGGACCTGAACCTGCTTGAGTTCTACCGCGAGCACCTCACCAACGACTCGATCACGACGATCGGGCTCATCAGCATCGATGACCCAACGGAGTACGGTATTGCCGAGATCGATGCGAACTACCAGATCAAACGGTTCAAGGAGAAGCCGAGCCCTGGTGAGATCTTCTCGAACCTCGCAAGCACCGGGATGTACGTCTGCGACCCCGAGATCTTTGACCATATCCCGGCCGGCGAGAAGTTTGACTTCGCCCGCAACCTCTTCCCCGAGTTGATGGAGGCTGGCTACTCCCTGAAAGCCTGGCTTGCCCGTGGCAACTGGTCGGATGTGGGGAGCCCGCGATCGTTACGGGAAGCTGAGCGGTGGAAACTACAGGACATCGGGTTTACGAACATATCCGGCGACCTCTACATAAAAGGCGCCCGAATTATGGGCCCGGCGCAGATCGGGAGTTGTGTCTCGATTGCGGCGAATTCTCGTGTGATCGGTCCGGTCTCGATCGGTGCCGGGACGATCATTGAGGAGAACGTCGTCATCGGGCCGTACACGAGCATCGGAGAGGGCTGTATCATCAAGAACAGCGCAAAGATCTTCTCCTCGTCCATCTACAACCGTGTGGTGATCGGCCGGGACAGCACCATCAGCGGGAGCATCATCGACAACGATACGCTCGTCGGCAGCGGGTGCAACATCGAACACGACACGGTCATCGGCCCGCACGTGGTATTAAAGAACGGTGTCGTCGTCCATTCCGGGACCCGGCTCTGGCCGGAGGTGATCATCCCGGAGGGGACGGTCGTCAAAGAGCACGTCCTCAACGAGGACTACGATACCAGGACCGAGGGCTCCTAACCGTGCCGCACAAGCCGGTGCGTCAGCGCAACGAGGGGATGGCGGGCGTAATCGAGCACCTTGATGTCGTCGAGGGTCTTTAAGTTCAGCGTCCGGGCGGTCCGCTCCATCCCCAACTCTATATTCTCCCTGATCTCGATGATGTAGGCATCAAGGTTCGTGATCCCGAGCCTCTTTGCCGCGATCGCCCGGTGATGCCCGTCGACCAGGATCAAGCGCCCTGGCCGCCGGACCACGATCAGGGGTTCAGCAAGCCCCTTCTTGATCTCGTACATCCGCCCCTCGAGTTCGTCTTCATAAATCTTAGACTGGGTGGGCAGGAGGTTGTTTATCTCGACCGAGCCCCGCTTCAATGTCGGCTCGACACCATAGAGCCTCCTTAGGGTCTCAATGAACTTGAAGACCTTCTCCGGCGAGACATGCTCGATCTGGGACCTGATGACGTCGGCGTTCGATATGATCCCGATGAGGGTGTTATTCTCGTCGACGACCGGGAGTTTCTGGATGCCGGAACGGAAGATGACGCGGGCCGCATCATTCACGCTCATGTCCGGGTCGGCGACGATGAGGTGGCGGGACATCACCTGTTCTATTGGTGTAGCCGGGTGGACGAAGAGGAGGTCCCGCGCCGATATGTAGCCTACCACTTCCTTTGAGTCCTCCACGACCGGAAATCCGTCATGATGTGTCTTCTTTATGGTCTCGATGACGTCTCGAACCGTACCATGGACGTTGACGGTGACGACGTCGTAGGTCATGTAGTCCTTGACCCGCTTTTTATCCATCATGGTAGTGTCACGCTGGCTTAACATGAATTATTCGGTTTCGGATTGCCAGCGGCATGAAAAAATGTTACTCTATGGGGATCGTAGTCCCCGTCTCTGTCGGCGTTTTCTTCAGCCGGACCTCGAGAACACCGTTCTTGAATGTTGCTCTGGCGTTCTCCTCGGTCACCTCGGCAGGAAGAAGCACGGTGCGGCTCATCTGGCCGTAGATGCGCTCTCGCATGAAGAAATCCATGCTCTCCTCCTCGGTCTCGCCGCTCCGGATGCTCATGATCTCCAGGTGCTGGGGATCGATGAGCCGGATAGTAACGTCTTCCTTCTCGACGCCGGGGAGATCGGCGACGACGATCACCTCATCCTCGTGGTCCCGGACATCCACGCGGAAGTCCCGGATCGTCGGTACGACTCTTCCCCGAACCTCCTCGCCCCGTGTGCCGATCCCTCCGAGCAGAGACTGGAACCTGCTCTCCATCTCGGCCATGAGGTCATCGAAATCCTGCCATATTGTCCGATATGGTCCGCGTAAGTATCTTGCCATTTGTAATCACTCCTGTCATCTGGTGTAGCCCCGGAACAGTCGGACTGCCGAGGCTAACCTAAAGGTAGGGTTATTAAAATATAAATTTTTGCTTTGATGCAACCCCAATCTCCCAAACGCTACTATTTTATTTCCCCGAAAGGCGATTGTACCGTAATGAAACAGACAGAGAAGAAGAGTTCGAAAGATGAGAATACTCCGTGGATGAAGTGGGCCTATGTAGGAATCGCCCTGCTCGTTGCGGTGGCTATGGTGGGGACATACCTCACCCCGATGTTTGAGAAGAAACTGACCGCCGAGGCTGGAAAGACGGCGTTGATCGGCTATACCATCCGTGCAGAGGACGGGCGACCTCTTGTCACGACCGACCAGGATCTCCTGGCAAGCGAATATAAGAAGGGGAACCATGTCCTCCTCACGAGCAGCATGGAGATCCCCGTCGGCGCCCAGCTTACGAGTGAGAATATTGTGCCTGTCCCGATCCTGTATCCGGAGGGCACCGGGTTTTCCGGATTTGGCTTGATGGGATTTGAGACCAACGCCATCTCTGCCGGGTTGGTCGGGATGCAGATCGGGGAGACGCGGATGATACCGTTCTCCTATGGAGAAAACAATCTTGCAATGAGCCTGAGCCGCGAAGACGCGGACGGCATCGGCCTCAACTTCACGGAGACGGAAGTGGGCGAACTGGTCCCGCTCGGGCTCACGACCTCCCCGGAAATCCCGGTGGGTAACGAGACCTCCCAGATCCCGGCACTGCGCATTGGAAAAGTCCTCGAAAAGACCGACGATAAACTGGTCATCGCATACCGCTACGGCAGCGCCGAGGTCACGCTCAATGGTATATCGGGGTGAGTATACCCCACAATTTTTATAGTCTCCCTTCCTTCTGCCATATATGGCGATAAGAGTGATCTGCTTCTACCAGGAAGGGTGTATGGGGTGCGAGGAGCAGGCCCCGATCCTTCGTGAAGTGGAGCGGGATCTCGGGATCGAGATCGAGGAGATCGATGCCGTGAAGAACCCGGAGTATATCAAAGAGTATGACCTCAGGGTGACGCCCACTACCCTCATCCTCGAGGATGGCAAGATCAGGGAGCGGATGGTGGGGCTCGTTCACCGCGAAGAACTCGAGGCCGCGATCCGCCGGTATCTTCCAGCGCCACGGTGAGGAGGGCCACGCGAGAGCGGATGATCACCGCCGCTCGGAGCCTCTCTCGAGGTAGCCATAGACTCTCTTTACCCTGCGAGCTACTGTCTTCCAGCCCTCTTTTCGCATGACCGGACCATCGCGGAGTTTTATGTGCGAGATCCTGATCCGCCTTCCGTTGAAGGTGTAGGCTTCGCCGACGACGAGCACCTCCTCCCCGTCCATGGTCTGATAGAGCGGAATGGTCGTGCGTCCGGTATGGACGGATGCCCTCACCACAACCTGCTCAATCCCTCGGGTCCAGAGGGCCGTCACCTCTTCGGCCTTTGCCTGTCGAACTCTCTTTTCTCCTGTCTCGATCCCGGTAACCTCGACTCCGAGGACCTCCTCCTCGCACTCTGCGACGATCTTGTCCCCGAGAGAGACGACTTCACCCTCAAACATCTCCGTGCTGCAGACCTTTGATTCGGTCTCGCGGCTCACGATCGTCTTGACGGTGATGACCCGGGGCTCGGGGGGCCTTGGTATCCGGTGAACCTGGCCACACTCGCTGCACTGCACCACCAGTTCGGCGGCTTCCCGGAGAACCTGGTGTTCGCACTCCTCTTTACAGACGGGGCAAACGATGCTAATCATTCATTAGCAATAGCATCCCTCTCCTAATTAAGCATGAAGGCGAGGGATACTGTCCGGGCGCGGGGGCACCCGCTGATCCGGGGAACCCATCGGACGACGTTTGAGGTGACGAAAGACGAGACGCTGACCGAGACCGGGGACTGCATCATCGGGATCGGGGCCGACAAAGGTGCCGCCGACCTTGATCCCGGCTTCAAAGCGCTACTTTCCGACGACCGGGCGGTGCTCACGACTCGTCTGAGAGTGGGAGACGAGACCGTCGAGGTCCGATCAAGAGGGAGCGCGGCGTTCACTCTGGACCATCCTTCCGACCTCGTCTGGCGGCGAAGCGATTTTGTCTCGGACCGAACCGTGGGCATCCGCTCCGACCGGGTGGCGGCGTCCATCCCCCGTGGGTTCATCGAGGCACTCCGGCGAGGGGAGGAACTGGTCGTCGAACTCGAGGTGGAGGTCCCTGAGACCTCTTAATCACGGTTGTTCTCTCTCACTGTGAATTCACGCCCCACAAAGCCGGCGTGCGAGACTGCAATGCCGCCAGGGATAGATTTATGCGTTGGCGGTGCAGGAGAGGGTTGAGAGATGCAACCGCTTGCCCCGGCGCTCGAAGAGATCCTTGAGCACCTGGAAGACCTCGATCGCCGCCTGCGTCTTCGCAGGGTGGATGCTGGTGCGGAAGATGTGCTCCTCCAGAGGTCGGACCTGGCGGAGATTTATGTTCATATCGATGCTCTGATCTCCAGCATCCGGAGCATCGACACCGAATTCCGCCGATATCGCGATCGGTTCCTCCACCATCCGGCCGCCTGCCTCTGCACCAGTCCGGACGGTATTGTCCTCGAGGAGAATACGGCAGCAGCTCGCCTCTTTGATCTCCCCCCCGATCGCTTGCGGGGCTCCTCCCTTGATGTACACCTCCATCCGGAGAGCCTCCCGGTCTTCCGATCTATGGTTGCAGCCCTTGCTCGTGGTGAGGATCTCCGACGGCAGGAGTTTCTCCTCAGGAGAACCGATGGCGGCGCCGCTCGGGTCGCGGCGGCGGTCTCGGCATTGCGTGGTCCCGGCGGCGCCCTTATCGAACTCATCTGGGTGTTCCAGGAGATCCCGGCAGGCCGCGAGGTGGGGGAGGCCCTCCGGAGGAGCGAAGATGAGTACCGGGCGATCGCGGGGGGCAGGCCGAGTTGATCTACCGTTGGCTCCCCGATGGCACCGTCACCTTCGCAAACGAGGCCTACTGCCGCTACATTGGCATCCCGTGCCGGGATCTCGTTGGACGACGGCATGCCCCCGGTCTCGTGGCCAAAGATGGGGCCCGGGCCCGGCAGAGCCTTGCCTCCCTCACCCCGGACCACCCGGTATCGGTCACCGAACGTCGGGTCGTCATGCCGGAAGGGGGGGTCCGGTGGCAGCAGTGGACCGATACGGCGTTCTTTGACGACGAGGGCTCCGTCGTCGAGTATCAGTCCGTGGGACGGGACATCACCGATGCACGGGCGGCCCGGGAGGCGCTCCTCCTCGCAAACCGGAAACTCAATCTCCTCTCGGAGGTGACCCGGCATGACATCCTGAACCTGCTTTCTGTACTCATGGGATACCTCGATCTCTCCCGGGCACAGACGGACGACCCGGAGTTGCAGGAGTATTTCAAAAAAGAGGAGGAGGCCATCCAGGGAATCCAGCGCTGCATGGCCTTCACCGGGGAGTACCAGGATGTCGGCGTGGCCTCCCCGGTCTGGCAGCCACTCTCCCGGATCATTCATGAAGCGATGGCGGGGCTCGATCCGGGCGATATCGCCGTCGAGATGGAAGCGGATGACCTGGAGGTGTATGCCGATCCCCTCATTGCCCGGGTATTTGCAAACCTCATCGACAACTCGCTCCGGCATGGGGGCAACGTCTCCCGGATACGCATCTATCCCGAAGTATCGGACCGGGAGATCAAGATCATCTACGAGGACGACGGCATCGGCATCCCCCATGCCGAGAAGGAAAGGTTGTTTGAGCGGGGATTTGGGCGGAAGACCGGGTTTGGGCTCTTTCTTGCCCGGGAGATCCTCTCAATCACCGATATCTCCATACGCGAGACCGGCGAGCCCGGGAGCGGCGTTCGGTTCGAGATCAATATTCCGCCGGGATTCTACCGGTTCACCGGTCCCGGCCGAGCTCGGTGAGTTTCATCTCGGCTGATGTGAGGAGGTCTTCGCACTGCTTCACGAGGAGTGCGCCCCGCTCGTAGATTGCGATGCTCTCCTCAAGGCTTGCATCGCCTTCTTCCAGTCTTCGGACGATCTTCCTGAGTTCTTCCAGTTTCTCTTCAAAGGTCTCTGTCATACATTATCTCCTCGACAGCGGCTCTCGCCCGCCCGTCTTTCATCCGCAGAGTCACCCGATCAGCCGGTGTGAGGTCGCGGACGCTCCTTGCAACCCTCCCGTTCACCTCGACGATGCAGTAGCCCCGATCGAGGGCGGCGAGCGGATTCTGTCCGGCGAGACTTGCCCTGACCTCGGCAAGTGCGCCTCGCTCTCGCTGAATCCGGGCAAGCGCCGCACGCCGGAGCATCTCCTCGTGCTCGGCGAGGCGTTGCATTCGTTCATTGATGCGGCGGGAAAGCCGCCGGGGATGCATCCGCCCTCTGATGTCCTCGACCTCGCTTCGTGCAGCGGCGAGGCGGTGGAGGAGGAGCGCTTCCATCCTCTCCCGGAACCCGGAGATTTCCCTGAGTACTTCTTCTCTATCGGGAACGGCCAGTTCGGCGGCTGCCGACGGGGTCGGCGCCCGGAGGTCTGCTGCAAAGTCGCAGAGGGCGGTGTCCACCTCGTGCCCGACGGCGCTGATGACCGGTGTCCTGCATGCCGCGACGGCTCTCACAACCTCCGGGTGGTTGAAGGGGAAGAGGTCCTCGAAACTCCCTCCGCCGCGCCCGACGATGATCACATCAACAAGCCCATCAACCCGCCGGATCGCCTCCGCGATCTCGATGTGCGCCCCCTCGCCCTGGACGGCCGTCGGTGAGAGAACCACCTCGACCGGATACCGGCGCGAGATGACCGTGAGGATATCCTTCAGCGCCGCACCGGTCCGGGAGGTGACCACGCCGATTCGATGCGGGAAGCGGGGCAGAGGTCGTCTTCGTTCGGGGTCAAAGAGCCCTTCGGCGGCGAGCTCCCGCTTCCAGCGCTCGACCATGAGGTGCCGTTCACCGGTGCCCGCCGGGAGGAGTTCCCGGACGATCAACTGATACTTCCCATGAGGCTCATAGACCTCCACGGACCCCCAGGCGAGGACGTCCATGCCATTTTTTGGTTCGAACCCGAGCCCTGCTGCATACGTCCGCCACATGACGCAGTTAATCAGTGCGGACTCCCTTCCGGTCCCTTCAGAGAGCGAGAAGTAGCGGTGACCGGAGGTATGGTCTTTGTAGTTGGTCACCTCTCCCCGCACCCAGATCCCGTGCAGGCGATCGTCGTCGAGGAGGTCGCGGATGAGCCCCGATACCTCCGAAACCCCGAGGATCGGGGTGCCGAACCGGTCCGGGCCGGCGGGAGAGCCGCTCAACATCATCACAATCTATTAGACCTATGGTTTATATCAACTAGTGTTATGGGCCGTTTTGCTGTCTCGACCATGTTCTTCCACGAGTACCCGTGTGACGATATCTTTGACTATGTCGCCGAGTCAGGACTGGACAGCATCGAGTTCTGGATCGAGACCCCTCATTTCTGGCTCCGCGGCGCTCCTCTGGATGATCTTTCCCGATGCGTTGCCGATCATCCGGAACTCTCTCCGATCACCGTCCATGCCCCCTCGCTCGACCTGAATCCTTGTTCTATCAACCCGAAGGTGGCCGAGATCTCGGTGAAGTATACTGTGGAAGCTGTCTGGATGGCGGACCGAATTGGTGCCGGCGTCGTCACAATCCACCCTGGGAGGAGGACAGCAAAGCGGGACCCGAGCGCCTATGACTACCGACGATTCGAGGCTTATATCGCCCAGATCCGGGATATTGCCGAGGAGACGAGGGTGAAGGTGGCAATCGAGAACCTTGAGCCCCGGGTCAACGCCATGCTCTATAAGGCAGAGGACGCTCGAGAGGTCCTCGATCGGGAACCCTGGCTCTGGTTCACGCTCGATATGGGGCATGCCATGATGGCGTCCCGCGGAGAGGTGGACCGGTTCATTGACCTCTGCATCGATCGGATGGTAAACGTTCACGTCAGCGCACTTGGGGCAAATGGCCGCCCCCATCACCCCATTCATGACGATCCGGCTGCACAACGGGTGCTTGCAGATCTTGCCGACCGGGGCTACACCGGATACCTCACCCTGGAGCTTGAGGATATGGTCTTTTCAGGAGCACTCTCATCAGAAGAGAAGATTGTGCTTCTCTCACGAGAATTGAGGGCACTTCAGGAGATATTCTCGTGAAGCGCTGGTTTTATAACATCTGCCTGCAACATAATTCATATAACCCCCAAAAATAACCAATGCTGGATTCAGCCGCTTAATGCGGCGTGGAGCGAATGGTAGTTATAGATCTCTTAATAGTGGAAGTTGTTTTATTTATTGCCGCTTTGCTCTTTTCGGGCTTCTTCTCGAGTTCTGAAGTTGCTCTTATCTCAATCACGCGGGCAAAAGTCCATGCACTCCAGAGTCAGGGCCGGAAGGGAGCGAAAGCACTCGATACACTGAAGCGGTCGACCGATGCCATCCAGATCACCACCTTGATCGGGAGTACCATCGCCAATGTGGCCGTAGCATCGCTTGCAACCGCGATCGGCATAACCCTTTACGGCAACCTCGGTATCGCTGTAGGTCTCGTTGTTGCGGCCGTCCTGGTGCTCGTCTTCGGCGAGATCGGCCCGAAGATGTACGCCTCCCGGTATACCGAGGAGCTGGCGCTTCGTGTGAGCCGTCCCATCCTCTTCTTCTCGAAGTTGCTCTACCCGGTGCTCTGGGTCACGGACCGCATCGAGCAGCAGTTTGCCTTCAGGCCCGGCGTGACCGAGCCGGTCGTCACCGAGGAGGAGATCAAGGAATGGATTGACGTCGGTGAGGAGGAGGGGACGATCGAGGAGGAGGAGCGCGATATGCTCTACTCCGTATTGCGTTTTGGAGATACGACCGCCCGTGAAGTGATGACGCCGCGTGTCGATGTCGTCATGATCGAGGATACCGCCACACTCGAGAGCGCGCTTGCCATCTTCAACGAGACGGGATTCTCACGGATCCCGGTATATCATGAGCGGATCGATAATATCGTCGGTCTCTTGAATGTAAAAGATGTCTTTTCGGCGGTCTTTCGCCAGCAGACGAGCGCGACGATCCGTGACCTGATGTATGAACCCTATTTCATCCCCGAGAGCAAGAAGATCGATGAACTCTTAAAAGAACTTCAGGTTAAGAAGCAGCACATGGCCGTCGTTCTTGACGAGTACGGATCGTTTGCAGGGATAGTGACCGTCGAGGATATGCTTGAGGAACTGGTCGGCGAGATTCTGGACGAGTTCGACGAGGAAGAACCCGAGGTACAACAACTCGAGGAAGGCATCTACCTGGTCGATGCACGGACATGGGTTGAGCATCTCAACGAGGACCTGGACCTCAATCTTCCGCTGATGGACACGTATGAGAGTATCGGCGGCCTTGTCATCGAGCGTCTGGGGCATATCCCCCGCCGCGGCGAGGTGGTCAAGATTGAGGAGAGCAACGTCACGCTGGTGGTGATGCAGATGCGGGGCCGACGGATTGTCAAGGTGAAACTGATTATTGGTCCACCGGTTCCGCCGACGGAGTCGCGGTAAGGTGTAGGGAGAGCGAGACCTATGGATCCAGAAATATGCGTTAGCAAAAAAAGGGTAGCTGTACTTGCCTCAGGGCGAGGATCGAACTTTCAGGCAGTGATCGATGCAATCGCTGCCGGGGATATTCCGGCGGTCTGCGTTGGCCTTATCACCGATAACCCCCGGGCATACGCGATCGAGCGGGCAAAAGCCGCCGGCATCCCGGTGACGGTTGTCGAGTACGCGCGGTTCCCCTCGAAGGCCGCCTATGAGGAGGCGCTCCTTTCCGCAATGAAGAGTTGCCGTGCGGATCTCTTTGTCCTTGCCGGTTACATGCGGATCCTGGGCGCCGAGATTGTCCACGAGTTCTCGGGCAGGATGATGAATATTCACCCTGCTCTACTCCCGGCATTTGCCGGCCTGCACGCGCAGCGGCAGGCGATTGAGTATGGAGTAAAGATTGCGGGCTGCACTGTCCATCTCGTGGATGAGGGGATGGATACAGGGCCCATCGTCGTTCAGCGGTGTGTCCCGGTCCTTCAGGACGACGACGAGTCGACGCTCGCCGAACGGATCCTGGTGGAAGAGCATAAAGCCCTCCCCCTCGCTGTAAAACTCTTCTGTGAGGACCGACTCGAGGTAATCGGCCGCCGGGTGCGGATCCGATGACCCGAAGATCAAACTCTTATATTCTCCCGCCCCCAACCTCAAAACCCGCAATTTGATGGGAACGGATCATGGCAGACACTACACGAAGATCGGGCTCTCGGAGACTCGCCCGCGAGAGGATCGCTCTCCTCTTTGCGCGTGCGGCGGAGTTTTACCCTGAAAATCCCGCCTGGAGCAACCGTTGCGTCGAACTCGCGCGCAAGATCGGTATGCGCCACCGGGTTCGGATTGAGCGCCCGCTGAAGCGCCGGTTCTGTCGCCGGTGCAACGCGTACCTGGTGCCGGGTTCGAACGCCCGTATCAGAATCCACCGCGGAAACGTGATCGTCACCTGCCTTACCTGTGGACACCGGTCACGGTATCCGGTGGGGAGGCCTCAAGAATGAGCAGGGAATCGTATCAGGATATCAAGCCAACTGTCTGGATCGGCAAGCGCGGCATCACAAACGTCATGATCGATGAGATTCGGCGCCAGCTTAAAGATCGCAAGATCGTCAAGGTCCGCTGGCTCAGGAATACCGAGGTTGATCCCGAGAAGGTAGCGGTCTCAACCGACGCGGTTCTCCTCGAGGTCCGAGGGAGGACCCTCGTCCTCGCGGAGCGCCGTCGTCGATCTTCCTGACGGGAATCTCGAAATATATAAAACATCACTGGACGAATATGTAAAGACTGTTAGCGATAGTGAGGTTCATCTATGACGACCGTATATGACATCCCTGCCGAGATGCTTATTCGGCAGGTGGCAGAAGAACTCAAGAAAAATCCGCAGATTCAGCCCCCTGACTGGGCCGCTTTTGCGAAGACGGGGGTACACAGAGAGATGCCCCCCGAGAATGAAGACTGGTGGTACGTGCGTGCGGCGGCGATCTTCCGGCGTATATATACTGATGGCCCGGTGGGGATCCAGAGGATGCGTTCCGCCTACGGCGGCAAACGCGACCGGGGCTCGGCTCCCAATCAGTTCCGGCGGGGAAGCGGCTCCATTGTCCGAAAGGTTTTCCAGCAGCTCGAAGCTGCCGGGTACGTCTCCCACACAACTGAGGGGCGCGTGGTTACCCCTGCCGGGAGATCGTTCCTTGACAACGTCGCAAACAGTCTGAAGGCCCAGGCTGCCGAGACTGCCCCGGGACTTGCCCGATACTAACCGACTGAGGGTGTAACTGATGGTAGACGACGAACTCGCGGACCTCCGCCGCCGGAGGATGGAACAACTCCAACGGCAGGCGATGGAACAACAGGCAGCCGAGGAGGAGATGGAGCGCCAGCGGCAGATCGAGTCGCAGATCCGCGTCATGCTCATGGAGATCCTCGAACCCGAAGCGAGAGAGAGACTCAATACCATCAAGTTGACCCGGCCGGATTTTGCGAAGGCGGTCGAGCAGCAACTGGTAATGCTGGCTCAGAGCGGCCGTATCCGACAGCGGATCACCGATGAGCAGTTAAAAGCCCTGCTCAGCCAGTTGACGCCGTCCAAAAGAGAGTTTCGGATTACACGAAAGTAATGAAAGCGGGTGTGCTCTTCTCGGGAGGGAAAGACAGTTCGCTCGCGGCGATCATGCTTGCGCGCGACTACGACGTGGAACTGAATACCTGCGTATTCGACCCTGACCGTGAGGTTCCGGCGGTGCAGGCTGTAGCAGCCGCCTTAAACCTTCCCTTCAAGAGAAGGGTGCTCGGGAGAGACGTCCTTGACGAGGCCGTCGATCTGATCCTCTCGTGCGGCTACCCGAACGACGCGATCAATATGGTCCACCGGAAGGCTGTTGAGACCCTCCTGCATGAGTACGAAGTGGTCGGCGACGGCACTCGCCGGGAGGACCGGGTCCCCCGACTCGAGCGCTCCGATGTGCAGCGCCTGGAGATGACGAGCGGCCACTCCTACGTCCGGCCGCTCCTCGGCTACGGGAAACAGGAGGTTGAACGCCTCGCGAAAAGGTTGTTTGTGATCCGCTACGGAGAGACGGGCACGATCGAGAACGGTGACTACGAGCAGGAGATCCGCAGCGCGATTCGCGCTCGCGGCATCGATCCGGCTCCTCTCTTTCCTCCCAACCACCAACAGTCGCTGGTGGTTGGGATGAGGGAGACCTGAAAGTTATAAGAGTGAGAGTTATGAGCAAGTTGATGAAGGGCCGGAAGATCCGGCTGGCGAAGGCATGCGAGCAGAATCGCCGCGTGCCGGCATGGGTGATGATCAGGACCAACCGTGCAGTCGTGTCGCATCCCAAGCGGCGCAACTGGAGACGGAGTACGTTAAAGGTGTAAGGCTATGGCAGAGGCATTGAAGGAGCATATCTATATCATCCCTCTCCGCGAGGTGAAGCGTGCACCCCGCTGGAAGCGAAGCAACACCGCAATTAAGGACATCAGGGCGTTCCTTGCCCGGCACATGAAGAGCGAGGACGTCAAACTGGATAAGAGCATCAACGAGAAGGTCTGGGAGCACGGTAATTCCAAGCCCCCGCGAAAGATTCGCGTCCGTGCGATGAAGTTCGAGGATGGGCAGGTCCAGGCCGAGCTCGCCGAGGAGTGAAATGACAGGAACGATCGATCTCGCCGGCGATCCGAACATTGGTGTCTACGCCCGCGTCTTTGAGGATATCGCGATCGTATATCCCGGGGCGCCGGCGGAGTTCACCGAGGCTCTCGTGCGAGACCTCGATGTCGATATCGTGACCACTACTATCCAGGGAAGCAACATTATCGGGTCGCTTGTTGCGGGAAACAGCCAGGGTCTGATCGTCAGCGGTCTTGCCGACGACGATGAACTGGCTGTTCTTGGTGATTATCGCGACATCATGCTGCTCGAAGGCTCCATGAACGCGGCCGGCAACGTGATCCTCGCAAACGACTATGTTGCCGCCGTCCATCCCGATATGAGCATCGACATCGCCGAGGAGATCGGGTCGTTCCTTGGGGTGCCGGTGATCCGGCTCTCACTTGGAGGCATCAAGACCGTCGGTATGGCCGGGCATGCGACGAATAAGGGGATCCTCGTCCACCCGAGAGCCAACGATACGGAGATCGCCGCCCTCGAACGGGTTGTCGACCTCCCGATTGGTCTTGGTTCCGTCAACATGGGTACGGGGCTTGTGGGTACCGGACTTCTTGCGAACAGCAAGGGGTACATTGCAGGCTCCGCCACGACCGGGTTTGAGCTGGGACGGATAGAAGAAGTCTTTGGGTTTTTGGAGTGAGTCAGTCATGGAGAACCAGACATTTGAAGTTGTGGGCGCGTGCATGATCAACAAAGAGTGGAGACCGTACCGTAAGGTTGTCGCGGCCCCAAACGAGAACCAGGCAAGAGAGAGAATTTTCACTGAGATTGGAAGCAAACACCGCTTGAAGAGAAGTTATATCACCATCGAGTCGGTTAACGTAGTAACTGGTGAATAACGTGGACCAGGCAGATCCTCGCGAGATACAGACCCTCCAGATGTACTTAAATGAGTACGGGCAGCAGATCGAGATTCTGACGCAGCAACTCTCGATGATCGAGCAGCAGCGACTTGAGGCAGCCGCCGCCGTCGAGACCCTTCGTGCCCTTCAGGAGAACGGGGATGCCACGCTTCTTCTCCCAATCGGGGGCGGCGCTCACCTCCGGGTGAAGGTGCTTGACGCCGGGCATGCAATCGTGAACATCGGGGCCGACGTCTCTGTCGAACGTGCCAGTGCGGAGGCGGTTGAGTATCTGGAGGATCGAATCACCGAGCTTGAAGCGCTTGGAAAGAAGGTCGCAGGTTCGGTTGAACAATTGCAGGGGCAGGCAACGGAGATCTCCCGCCGCCTTGAGGCGGCCTACCGGGGAGCCCGGCAGGCTCAGGCAGGCCAGAGCGGAAGTTCATAATGTTCGATTCATTAAAGAAAAAACTTCAGAATATTAAGACTAAGTTTACCTCAAGAATCGAGGAGGTCGCCGGTCCGGAGCCGGCGGCTATTGAACAGCCGGCGCTACCGGAGGCTGCAAAACCCGTCCAGCCCCCCGCCCAGTCCTCTCCCGAACCGACGGCCCCCGCAGAGAGTGTGCCGGAGGAGAAGCGGGAGGAACCTACACTTTTCAACAGGCTGAAGGTTCTCGTCCGCGAACGGGAGGTCCTTATCCAGGAGAAGGATATCGAGGAGCCTCTTCTTGAACTTGAGATGACTCTCCTCGAGAACGACGTCGCCCTCCCGGTCACGGACGAGATCATCACCCGTATGCGCACCGACCTTGTGGGCCGGCATAGAAAGATCGGCTCGTCGATCGACGGCCTGGTCGTCTCAACCCTGCGGTCCGCACTCTGTGGCGTTCTGGGTGAGGGTCTTGACCTCTGCACCTACATCCGTGAGCATGAGCGTCCGGTGAAGATCCTCTTTACCGGAGTGAACGGAACCGGAAAGACTACAACTGTTGCGAAGGTCGGGCATTACCTTCAGAAGAACGGGTTTTCCGTCGTGATCGGTGCGGGCGACACGTTCCGCGCGGGTGCGATCGAGCAGATCCGGACCCATGCAGACCGTCTTGGCATCAAGACGATCCAGCACCAGGACGGCGCCGACCCTTCAGCGGTCCTCTTTGATGCGGTCCAATACGCGAAGGCGCACAATATCGATGTCGTCCTCGCCGATACCGCCGGGCGGTTCCATAACCGGGCAAACCTCATGAACCAGCTCGGAAAGATCCGCCGGGTCATGAAGCCCGACCTTGTCGTCTACGTCGATGAGGCGGTGGCCGGGAATGATGCGGTCATCCGCGCCGACGAGTTCAACAAGACCGTCGGGACCGATGCGGTCGTCCTGACGAAGGCGGACATGGACCCCAAGGGCGGTGCGGCAATATCGATCGCTCACACGGTGGGCAAACCCATCCTCTTCCTCGGGACCGGTCAGGGCTATGACGACATCATGCCGTTTAACCCCAGCGTTGTGGTCGACGAGCTCCTTGGGGGTGAGGCCTGATGCTCGATAACCTTGGCACCTCCCTAAAGGATGCGGTCAAGAGGCTCGCCGGTAAGACGGTGATCGATTGGGCTGCGGTCGACGAACTGGTGCGTGATCTGCAGAGAGCGCTCCTCTCAGCCGACGTCAACGTCAAACTTGTGATGCAACTCTCCCAGGCGATCAAGCAGCGTGCCCTCGAAGAGGAGCCCCCGAAGGGCATGGGGGTTCGGGAGCACGTTCTCCGGATCGTCTACCAGGAACTGGTCCGGCTGATGGGAAAGCCCGGAGAGGTGACGCTTGAACCCCAGACGATCCTGATGGCTGGTCTGCAGGGGAGCGGCAAGACCACGACGACGGCAAAACTCGCCCGCTACTTCCAGCGCAAAGGGCTCCGGGTCGGCGTGATCTGTGCAGACACCTTCCGACCGGGAGCGTATGAGCAGTTAAAGACCCTCTGCGATCGGATCAGCGTCCCCTGTTACGGTGATCCGAAGGAGCCCGACGCACTCAAGATCGTCCGGGAAGGGCTCCCTAAGTTCCGCAAGCTCTATGAAGTGATCATCATCGATACTCAAGGACGGCACGCCCTTGAGGAGAACCTGATCGAGGAGATCATCAACATCAATGAGATCTCGCACGCCGACCACAGGTGGCTCGTGATCGATGCGGCGCTCGGTCAACAGGCAAGCGAACAGGCCCGCCGGTTCCACGAGGCGATCGGGATCGACGGTGTCCTCGTCACCAAGATGGACGGCACGGCAAAGGGTGGCGGCGCTCTCTCGGCGGTTGCCGAGACGCAGAGCGGCATCGTCTTCATCGGGAGCGGGGAGACGATCGAGGACCTTGAACGGTTCGACCCTGACGGGTTCATCTCCCGGCTGCTTGGAATGGGAGACTTAAAAGCCCTCGTTGAGCGGGCGGAAGAGGCGGTCTCGGCTGAGGATCTCGACGTCAACGCTATCCTCAAGGGCCGGTTCACGCTCCGGGATATGTACAAGCAGCTCGAGGCCTTAAACAAGATGGGGCCCTTAAAGCAGATCATGAGCATGCTCCCGCTCGGCGGCATGCAGATCCCCGATGAAGCTTACGATATCACCAGCACCAAGATGCAGCGCTACAAGGTGATCATGGACTCGATGACTCCTTCGGAACTCGATGATCCCTCGATCATCGGGGGCTCCCGGGTCCAGCGGATCGCACGCGGCGCCGGGGTGGCGCCCGAGGACGTCAGGGATCTCATCAAGTACTACAAGATCATGCAGCGGGCCTTGAAGGGCATGCGGGGCATGAGCGGCGGCAGGTTCAACATGCAGCGCATGTTAAAGAAGTTCGGCGGACCCAGCAGATGAAGCGATTCGCCATCGTGGGGCATCTTGCCGCAACAAGCGGCAACTTCAGCCTCAACGATCTTCCTGGAAGCGGCGGGAGGATGGACGTCCTCTGCCGCTCTGTCAACTCCTCGTTCTTCCTCTCACACGATCTGCGGCGCGACGTCGAGTGCTATCTTATTCTCTGTGGAGAGCCCGGGCCAGAAAAGACCGTCCTCTTCCGGGGCAGCGTTGTCCGCTACCTCTCGCCGGATGAGCGGAGCAGCGCCGCCCTGATCAAGAAGGCGCTCTCGATCCCCTGCGGCGACGAGTTTCGGGAGTCGACTCCGGGCGTCTACGTCCGTCGCGGTGGGCTTTCGCGGCTCCTTGCCGAGATCCCGTTTGCGGTCCTTGACGAGGCGGGAGAGGATGTCAGGACGGCCCCGGTTCTCCCGGAGTCATATCTTCTCTCAGACCACCTCAACTTCACCCCAGAGGAGCAGGAGATGATCGAAGGGTACTCCCGCTACTCGGTGGGACCACGGTCGCTGCATGCCGATCATGCTATTACCGTCCTCTTAAACGAGATGGATCGGAGGGAATCCGGATGGGTATCATAGAAGAGGTTGAAGCAATTCTTGGATACGGCGAGATCTGCAACCACTGTCTTGGGCGGTTCTTCGGTAAGCGGTCGTTTGGACTGACGAATGATGAGCGGGGCAGGGCGCTCCGGATCGCCTACGAGATAGCGGCAAACGTGCCGCACCACGAGCCTGATCCGGATTCGTGCTGGATCTGCGGGGGCGAACTCTCTCGCATCGATGCCTGGGCCGAGAGGATCGTGGAGGCTCTTGCCGGGATCGAGTTCGAGACGTTTCTTGTCGGCACAAAGGTGCCGCCGATCGCCGCGGAGAGCGAGGAGATGGTCTGGAGCGATCTCTCCCTCCGTGACCCCGAGCCGATGAAGGCGGAGATGAATCGGGAAGTAGGAAAGGCCGTATCGGCTCTCACCGGGAAGACGGCCGACCTCAAACGCCCCGACATCGTTGCGATCCTCGATCTTGCAGAAGACTCGGTCGAGATACAGGTCAACCCGGTCTTCTTCTTCGGCCGGTATCTGAAGTACGAGCGAGGCATCCCGCAGACTCACTGGGATTGCCGTGCATGCCGCGGGGCCGGATGCGAGAAGTGCAACTTCACCGGGAAGCAGTACGTCGATTCTGTCGAGGAACTGATCGGCCGACCGGTGATGGAGGCCTTCGAGGCGGAGAACGCCGTTCTGCACGGTGCTGGTCGGGAGGATATCGATGCACGGATGCTCGGTTCTGGGCGCCCCTTTGTGATGGAAGTGGAAGCGCCCAGGAAACGCTCCGTGGACCTTGCACTGCTTGAGGAAGAGATCAACAGAAGTGCCGCGGGCAGGGTGGCGGTCCATCTGACCGGATGGGCAGATCGGAAGACGGTGCAAAGTCTTAAGTCCGACAAGGCGCATAAAAAATACAGGATCCTGGTCGAGATCGACGGCCCTGTGGCCCCAGATGAGCTCAGGACGGCCCTCGATCAGTTAAAAGGTGTAACAATACGACAGCGCACCCCTACGCGGGTGTCACACCGACGGGCAGATAAAGTTCGGGAACGGCAGGTCCTCGATATCCAGTGTACGGGGAGAGACGACGATGGATACTGGATTGAAGTCGTCGGTGAAGCAGGCCTCTACATCAAGGAACTGGTATCGGGTGACAACGGCAGAACCCAGCCCAGCCTCGCCCAGATCCTGGGGCGCACCGCACGTGTTGTCAGCCTCGATGTGGTGCTGGTCGAAACAGCGAATGAGTATGGTGAGTAATTATGGCACAACACAATGGACCACGCAGAAAGACGCGGTATAAGTTCAAGAAGGACCTCCGAAAACGCGGTATTCCACCGGTAACCTCGGTGATCCAGAATTTTGAGATCGGGCAGAAAGTGCACGTTGTGGTCGAGCCGAGTGTCCAGAAGGGCATGCCCCACCGGAGATTCCACGGGAAGACCGGCACGGTCATCGGACAGCGCGGACGCGCATGGGTGCTCGAGATCCGGGATGGAGATTCGATGAAACAGGTGATTGCGAGACCGCAACATCTAAAAGCGCAGAAGGTATAATTCTCAACAGCAGTGATTGGCATGAAGGTAAAACGAATCATCAGTGAAGAGCGGATGCTACTCCCCGAGTTACGTGATGTTCTCCTTTCCGTGGAGGCAGCCCGGCTCGAGTCTGGAGATGAGATGTCCTACGAACTCCGTAAGAGTATCGAGCATGCCAATCACCTCTCTAAAACCTCCGCCGAGAAGGCCCGCGCTCTCGTCGACGAGCTGATGAAGCTCGAGAAGATGAAGGAGGATATCGCTTACCGCATTGCAAACCTGATGCCCCGGACCCGGGACGAACTCCGTGCAATCTACGCCAAAGAACGTTTCAACCTTACGACGGAAGAGCTCGACGAGATCCTCGACCTGGTAATGACCCACTTCTGAGCGAAGAGGGTGATACCTATGAAGACGGAAAGGGAGAGGAAGGAGGAGAACGCCATAGTCCTTGACGTTCTCCCCATGGGGTACGTGGGCGAGCAGCGGCCTGCTTTTAAGCGTGAGCCGATTGTCCAGGGCGTCGGTGTGGACCAGTTCAAGTTGCTTGAGCTCGTCCCTAAGCCGGGTGCGGATATCCAGATCCACGAGCGCGTCTATATCGGTGACGGGGAGCGAGAGAAGATCGAGCGCGTCAAGCGGCGGATCAGTTATGAAGACCTGACGGCGACGGCGAAGCTGGAACTGCCGTTTGCGATCGAGCAGATCGTTCGCGAGAACGAGCCGAAGTTCGTCGAGTTCTTCAACAAGTCTGTCCCGATCACGCCGAAGTTCCACATGCTGCACCTGCTCCCCGGGATCGGAAAGAAGTTGATGTGGGAAGTGATCCAGCAGCGGGAGCGGAAGCCTTTTGAGAGTTTCGCCGATATCTCTGCCCGAATCAAGTCAATCCCGCACCCGGAACGGATGATCGTCAGCCGGATCCTGCATGAGATTGAGGATCCGGAAGAGAAATATCATATCTTTACATCAAAATGAGCGCTCCGCGGGACCAACATTTCCTCGTCGACCAAAGAGCCGTCGAGAAGATTGCCGGTTTTGTCGACGTTGCAGGCCGGAGGGTGCTCGAGATAGGACCCGGTGAAGGGGTCCTCACCCGCGCCCTCCTTGATAGGGGCGCAAACGTGATCGCGGTGGAGATCGATCCGGCCCTTGTAGAGGACCTCGAGGCCACGTTTGCCGACGAGATCGAGGAGGGGCGTCTTGAGATCATCGAGGGCGACGCACAGAAGGTCGACCTCCCGCCGTTTGATATCGTCGTCGCAAACCTCCCTTATTCTGTCTCCTCTAAGATTACATTCCGGCTGCTTGAGATCGGGTTTGAGGTCGCGGTCCTGATGTACCAGAAGGAGTTCGCCCAGCGGATGATCGCGCCCCCGGGGACGTCGAACGTCGGCCGGCTCTCGGTGATGGTGCAGACGTATGCATCTGTAAAACCCCTGCTTGAACTCTCACCGAACGCCTTCCACCCAAAACCGCAGGTCTGGTCCTGGGTGGTCCGGCTTCTCCCTCACGAGCCACCCCACCCGATCGCGGATCGGAAGGTCTATGCCGACGCCGTCCGGGTGCTCTTTTCCTACCGGCGAAAGACCGTTCGGAAGGGGCTTCGGAGCGGCAAAGATACGTTCCCGCCCGAGGTTATCGAGCGGGCGATCGCGGATCTTCCTGACGACCTTCTGCAGCGGCGGCCGGAGGACCTGACGCTTGAGGAGTTCGCGTTGATTGCGAACAGGCTTGCCGGGTGCAGAGGATGAGCGACCGGAAGGTCCCGGACCAGGTCTATTCTCCCGCCGAAGACTCCGCTCTTCTTCTCCGGGCGGCGCTCCGCGAGATCCACCCGACCGACCGGGTGCTCGAAGTCGGGACCGGGAGCGGATACGTCGCGGCTGGCCTCCTGAACCGGGCGGCCAGGGTTCTTGCGACCGATATCAACCCCCACGCGGTGGCATGCGCCCGCGCCCGGGGGGTCGCGGTGGTCCGGACGGACCTTTTTGCGGGCCTCTCGGGTCCGTTCGACCTCATCCTCTTCAACCCCCCTTACCTGCCGACCGCCCCTGAGGAGCGGATCGACGACTGGCTGGAGTATGCTCTCGACGGCGGGCCGACGGGAAGGGTGGTGATCGAGCGGTTCATCGGGGACGTCGGCAGGGTCCTTGCTCCGTTCGGGCGGGTCCTGCTCCTCGTCTCTTCGCTGACCGGGCTCGATGAAGTCCGGGATCTCTTCGCCCGGGGGGGTTTTGTCTCGTTCATCGTCGACGAAGAGGCGCTCGAGGGGGAGCGGCTCTACGTCCTCCGGGCGATGCGGGACCTCTGTCGGATGGGTGCGTGAGCGAGGCCCGGGTTCTGTCACCGTCCCTCCTCTCTTGGTGGGTTCGTGCTAAAAATCCTATCCGTTTTGTTCGATATAGATGTCTGATTTAGTGCCGGATAGGTCTTAATTTTTGATTTAGCAGGTAATTTTGGTAATGTGTTTCGGCTAATATTTATCATCTAACCATACATATAATAATAAGTTTTGCAATGCAGTATTCCAATAACACTCTCACCGAAGGATCGGTCGGGAAAGGCCTCTGGATAGTGGCGCTCCCGATCATCATCAGCAACTTTCTTTCGAGCATCCTTGAGGTGGTGGATATGTATTTCATCGGCAAGCTCGGCGACGTCGCGATCGCCGGCGGAGCGATGAGCATATCCATCGTACTGGTGCTTACAACAGTGATCTTTGGGACAGTGACAGCAACGGCTGCATTCGTCTCGCGAGCCTACGGGTCCGAGCGGTTTGAGCGCATCCCGGTGATCCTTGCACATTCGCTGTATCTGGCACTCGCCTTCTCGGCGGTTCTGATGGTCATCGGCATCTTCTGGCCGCAGGATCTCCTCCTGCTTCTTGGGGCGGAGAGCGAGGTTGCAGAGACAGGAGCACGCTTCCTCTCCCCTGTCCTGATAGGGATGTTTGTCTTCGTCACATTGATGATCTTGACGACCGTCTTTCAGAGTACGGGTGACTCGAGAACGCCGATGTTCGTCATGATCGCCGTAAATCTCGTGAACATCGTTCTCAACCCGACACTGATCATGGGTCTAGGCGGTCTCCCGGCGTTCGGGATCGCCGGGTCTGCGTATGCGTCTCTCGCATCGCGTACGATCGGTGTACTGCTCCTGATTGGGGCGATGTATCTCCCATCCCGGAAGGACGGTGTGATCAAGTTCCCGAAGACGTGGACGTTTGAGCCACAGTTAATCAAGGATATCGCGAAGGTCATGATCCCCTCGGCTGTACAGAGCGGGGTCAGAAGTTTTGCGTTCCTGGGGATGACGGCGATCGTAGCACTCTACGGCACGGCGGCGGTGGCAGCATACGGTATCTGCCAGCGTCTGGATATGCTGGGTCTGATCTTCGTGATGGGGCTCTGCACGGGAGTCGCGGTGATGGTCGGGCAGAATCTGGGAGCGGGAAAAGTAGAAAGAGCGGAGAAAGCCGTGAGAATCGCGCTGGTTGTGAACGCCGCGTTTATGGCGCTGGTGGGTATCCTGTATCTGTCGCGTGCAGAGTCACTCCTTGCGATATTCGGGGCGACGGGCGAGTCGCTTGCAGACGGTATCCTGTTCATGCACATAGTCCCGTTGTCGTACTTCTTGATCGCTATGGCGATGACGATGGGATTTGCGATGAACGGTGCGGGGATGACGAGACCCGGCATGTATGCGGCGGTTGCCGGGCAGTTGATCGTGCAGGTGGGCCTTGCTTCGATCTTTGTGACGATGGGCATGCCGCTGCAGTTCATCTGGTTTGCAGTGGTCTGCGGCACTGTGGTGGTGTTCCTGTGCGACCTGTTCTTCTACAGACAGGGGGCCTGGAAGACAAAGAAGCTGAACCTCGGCGGGGAGAATTGCTCCTGAAAACCTCTGATAATCTTTTTTGGACAGGGCCCGCAAGGGTCTCCAGTCCCGCGCATCGTCAGGATGTCGCAGACACCCTTCAAGAACACCAAATCCTTGATTTTTCTTCGCGAACGTTGCGGTTCAAAACCTGACGACTTCTTGCGAAGCGGGGAATCGTTCAGTGGAGGGGTTTCGCATGCCCCCATGGTCCGTCTTGAGGTCGAGGCGGTCAGAAAAAGAGGATTGGTGGGAATCCCGGCCTACTGCCGTCTCGTTCCCGGGTGGGCAAACGAGCGGTTGTGGACGGCCGCCCGGTAGGGCACCCCGTAGAAGCGACGGTAGAACCTGTCTGCTTCCTCCTCAATCCTGAAGGCGAAGAGGTCGGGGTGGAGGGCGTTTGCGATCGTCATCAGGCCGAGGATCCATCGGGGACTCCCGAAGTCCCATGACGGGTGCATTGAGTAGACCCGCTGGTTCTGGACCGCCGGCACGTCGAGGCCGTGCTCTGCGCAGTAGCGGAGAGTATCTTCCACCGAGGAGGTGAGGAACCCCGACGTGAAGAGATACTCGGGTTCGAGCGCGACGAACTCCTCCCGTGAGATGGTGACGCCCGGTTTACCCTCCCGGCCGATCGCCCGGTTGACGTAGATCCCGCCGGCGGCCTCCACGAGTTTTCCTTCGAGCCTGCCGGGGTTGAGGGCGAAGAGCGGGTGGCCCATGGCGTAGAATACCCGGGGGCGCGGCGCGTCCGCAACCCGTCCCCTGATGTAGTCCAGCCGTTTCCGGATGTAGCCGGTGAGTTCCCGCCCCTCCTCCTCGCGGCCGGTCCGGTGAGCAAGGTCCATGATGAGGTCCAGGTATGCATCGATGTTGTTCATCCGGTCATGCAGTTCCCGACCAAGCATCCCGCTCTGGAGCACCCCGCCCCAGATCCTGGCAAGGTCCGCCCGGTCATCGACGCCGAGGCAGGTGAGGATTGCCCAGACCATCTCAAGCCCCCTGGTCGCCCGGTATCCTCCCATCATCCCGGGCTCGTAATAGACCTCGGGACTGACAGAACCCCGGACCGGGATGGTTTGGCCGCAGTCGCAGACGATCTGCGCCTTCCCTGCGAGATGCGAACCCATCGGGCCGAAGAACTCGCGCTCGATGCAGGGCTTTTTGCATGCCGGGCAGAATGTCGTCAGGTTCGCAGTCCCCGGCGAGTTGAAGAGGTAGACCCAGGGGAGGATATCGCGGAGCCGGTCACAGAGCTCCTCGCCTGCGTAGATCGTCGGCTCCTCATCGAGCCCCGCATCGCCGAAGGGGACAAACCGCATCACCTGGAGAGGGATATCCGGGGAGATTGCTGCAATCTTTCGCGCCACATCAAGCACCTCATCCTCTCCGTCCCGGCGGTAGACGACCGAGGCCTCGACATGCACCCCTCCTTCGTGAAGCAGCCGGATCGTACGAAAGACCGGTGCGGCACTCCTTGCACCGCAGGCACGGTAACTTTCGTCGGTTGTTCCTTTAAGCCCGATACTGACAAAATCTGCCCGCTCGCAGAGTCGCAGAGCGGATGCTTCTGTCATGTAGCCGTTCGTGGAGCAGCCGACGGAGAGCCCCTTCTCCCTTGCCCTCTCTGCGAGCCTGCAGAACGTCGGGAACGAGACGATCGGGTCGTTCAGCGCGAAGGCGATCCCGGTGCAGGCCTGATCATTCGCGAGGCGGAGCAGGTCGTCGGTCGTGAGGGCCGTCCCGGATGCTGCAAGCGGTTCGGCATGCTCAACCAGCATCTCCGAGACACACCCCCCGCATGAGAGGTTGCATCCGACCGTGCAGACCTGGAGGACCTTCGCGCCGGGAAAGAAGTGGAGCACCGGCAGCGTCTCGATCGCAACAGGGAACGCAGCAAGGAAGGCGTCTGGATACCGTTCAACGATCCCGGTGCCGTTGTTCTCGTACATCCGGCACCTGCCGACTCCCCCCTCGGGGATATCGCATCCGACCTCACAGATCTCGCACTTCATCCGTCGTCACTTCTCCATGATTATCCAGAACCCGGCCTCGTCCTCAAAGACCTTGTATGCCGGTATCTTCGCCTGCTCCAACTCCCGGCGGATGAGATCCCTGTTTCCTCTCGAGAGTCGTTCTGCAGCCTTTACCTCCCACTCGGGGTCTATCTCGCGCATCTTCTCCGTAATTTCTGCCTTCAGGGCGGGAGTGCCGAATCCTCCGCCGACAAACGTCCTCCCGCCGGGCCGCAGCACCCGCGCGATCTCGGAGAACGCCCGCACCCGGTCGTCCCAGAAGAAGAGCGAGCCGCGGCTCACGATGAGATCGATGGAGCCGTCGGCGTAGGGGAGGTTGTGGACATCGCCGCAGACCGGGCGTACGCGCCCGATGAGCCCGGCATCCTGGAGATTCCTCCGTGCGATCGAGAGCATGTCGGTCGATGCGTCAAGAGCGTCGATGGCGAGATCGCTTACTGCCGCGAGCGCCATCGCGAGGTGTCCCGGCCCGCATCCGATATCGACGCACCTGCCTTCGCGGATCCTGCAGGTATCCAGGATCTGCCGGGCGATTGTCGGATATATCGGCGCAAAAGGTCCTTTCGCGATGGCGTCCATCCTTCTGGCACCTTGGCCGGTGAACTGGTCGTCTGATTTCTCGGTCATGGTTTCACCCACCCTGCCACAGGTACGCAGATCTGCCGGTTGATCGGATCGCCGAGGTTTACAATCCTAACATCGGTGCCGTAGGCACGACGCATCGTATCCTCGTTGATAACCTCATTCGGACCTCCCATAGCAAGAATTCTTTGATTTTTCAGGATTGCAACCTGGCTTGACGTCAGAAGTGCGTGATCGGGGAAATGGGTCGCGACAACAATGGTCATTCCGTCCTCTGCGAGTCCCCTGATGACGTTGAGCACCCGTACCTGGTTACCGAGGTCCAGGTGGGACGTCGGTTCGTCGAGGAGAAGGATCCCCGGACGCTGTGCGATCGCCCGCGCGATCAGGACAAGCTGCCACTCGCCGCCGCTGATCTCGGTGCACGGTCTTTCGGCGAGGTGAGATATGCCGATCCGGTCGAGGGCGTCAGCAGCAATCTCTTCATCCTCAGATGAGGGAGTTGAAAAGGGGCCGAGATGGGCTGCTCTCCCCATGAGGACGATGTCCCTGACAAGGAACGGGAACGGCGAGACCTGTGTCTGGGGGACGAACCCGATCCGCCGGGCAATCTCGTGCGGCTGCATTCCTGCGATGTCATGCCCATCGAGGAGAACGCGGCCGTGCGAGGGGGAGATGAGCCCTGCCATGCACTTGAGAAGCGTGGATTTTCCGGTCCCGTTCGGGCCGAGAAGCGAGTATACGCACCCCTCATCCACGGTGAGCGTGATGCCCGTAAAGACGGGGGCTCCGCCCGGGTAGTTGAACGTTATATCCTCTACGCTGATACGGCTTCCCATGCTCACCACCCCGGGTTGTTGCGCCGGAGCAGCACTGCAAATATCGGCGCCCCGATGACCGCCGTCAGGATGCCGATCGGGATCTCGGCAGGGGCGGCCGTCCTTGCGATGGTGTCGACGGCAATCAGGAACGCTCCCCCGAGGAGCACCGAGACCGGCAGAAGGTAGCGGTTGTCGGGTCCGACAAGCATCCGTCCCATATGCGGGATAACAAGCCCGATCCACCCGATGATCCCGCTCAAACAGACCGCTGCTGCTGTGATCACGGTCGAGAGGAAGATGATGATAGCCTTCAAGTGCTCGGTGTTCACCCCGAGCGCCCGTGCCTCCTCGTCGCCCATCGTGAGGACATTGATTCGCCACCGGACGGCAAGCAGTCCTGCTATCGAGACGATGATGATCGGGCCGAGGATCATCAGGTCCGACGCCGAGACGTGGTTGAGCGACCCGAGCAGCCAGAAGACGATCGCCGGCATCTTGTTCATCGGGTCGGCCACGTACTTCGCCATGGAGGTGAGGGCCGAAAAGAGCGATCCGATCACGATACCTGCGAGAACGAGCATCAGGATCGGGGTCGAGCTCCTGACCCTGCTGAGCGCATAGGCCATCCCCACGGCAAGCAAGCCGAAGACGAACGAGAGAATCTGGACGAGAACGAGACTGTCCAGGAGGAGGATGCCAATCGCCGCTCCAAAGCCCGCGCCGGAGGCCACGCCGAGGATCTCAGAGGAGACCAGAGGGTTCCGGAACATCCCCTGGAATGAGGCCCCGCTGATGGCAAGACCCGCTCCGACGAGGAGGCCGGCGATGATCCGGGGGATACGGACGTCCACGATGGCTGAAGTCGCCGTCGCTGCCCAGGTCATCTCGATCGGGTAGACCGAACTTATGATTGTCGCGATCACCGTCTCCGGTGGGATCATATACCGGCCGGCCATCAGGGCGATGAAGATAACAACCCCGAGCACGCCGAGGAGGAGCACCAGGATGGTGCCGGGGTGCCGCTCCCCCCAGCTCCTGCTGGTGGCCTGGTTTGCCACCGCCGTCCCGGTCACCGTGGTTCCCCCATCGGTCTGTACACCGGTCTTCGTTGGTCTCTGTCTCATCCGAGCTGCTTCACCTGGCCGAACGTCACGCTCCCATAGGTGCCGTCGATGACCTTCTGCGCCTGCTCATCCGTGAGGGTGAACCCGAAGATCTCGGCGTAGAAGTCCTTCACCCGGTCGGTGAGCGGCACGTCCTCGAAGCGGTCGGGGTAGGCCTTGTACGCGAGCCAGACCGGGTAGAGGACGGCGGACTCGGCGGACGGACGGCTCCAGAGGAAGAGTCCGGTCGGTTGCTTGTAGACCCGGCCTTCTTTGACGGCACTAAGTTCCTTCCAGCGGCTGTCGTTCTTGAGTTCAGCGGGACTGCCGGTATCGATGATGATGATATCAGGGTCGGCGGCAAGGACCTGCTCCATCGAGATCTCGTTGATACCGGTGTGGATACCCTCCTGCTGTCCGTGCGTCGTCTCGATGGTGGCTACGGCGTTTCTGCACCCTGCAGCCGCGGTCCACTCAGTGAAGAACGTGTCTCCTCCAAGTGTCTGAAGGTGGCTTACTCCCTCGCCGAGGAAGACGGTGACCCGCTCGTCCTCGGGGATGTTGGCGGTGCGCTCACGGAGGAACTCGAGTGTCTCGTTAAGGTAATCGATGTAAGCCTGCGCTCTATCGGGCTTTCCGAAGACCTCGCCCATGAAGGCGATCTCCCGCCGCATCTCATCGAACCCGTCGCTCATTGTCCCGGAGAGGTAGATGACCGGAATATTGGTGTGAGATTCCACGATCTCCCCGTCGACGTCGAAGGCAATGACGCAGTCGGGGTTCGTAACCAGGAGTTCCTCGATGTTCACGTTGCCGTTCGTCGTCCGCGGTGCCGGTTTATCGATGATGCCCGGGTCCATCTCCTGCATCATCTCCATCAGCTGCGGTCCCTTCGTGACTGCAATGACACTGTCATTCGCTCCAAGGAGGTAGGGCACCTGGCTGATGGGCCCGCCGAAGACGGCGAACGTCGCTCCTTCTGCGGGGATTGTGATCTGGTTTCCCACCATATCGGTGATCGTTCGGGTCGCAGCCGGATCCTCCGGCATCGTTGTTGTCGTGCAACCGCAGCAGAGCATTCCTGCCGCAATGATGAGTGCAAAGAAGACATAACTGACTTTTGTCATCCTTAAACCTCTGTAGTTACTCTACAGCGGAGTATGCCTGTTTTAATGCAAAATCCGCTGAATAGGGGAGAAATTTCGATCTGGATGAAGAAAACAGTTGCCTTTTTCTGTCGGGTAAATTAGTTCTAATTAACCAGAGGTGATCGCGGCCGCCGGACCGGGAAATGGCACCTCTACTGACGTATCCCTGGAAAGGTATATATCTAAACGAATAATACCAGGGCACCGTATGCGTATACGGGAGAAGACTCTGACGATTCTGCTTCTTCTATCGCTCGTTGCAAATGTCTTCTTCCTGGCTGTGGTCTTCATGCCGGGAGTTCCCTCCCCCGCTCTCTCTAAGCAGGAAGAGATCGCTCCCTTCCCGACCACACCCGTATCCTCTCACGCTCTGGAGAGAGAGGCAGGGTTCGGCATGGCCTCCATGCAGGCACCGGTCATCATCCAGAAGGTTGAGGTCGAGCGCGGCTGGGGTCCGCTCATCTACGAGGAGGTGACCGAAGAGGGCGCGATGGTGACCGTCTCGGTCGAGGTCGTGCCCGGGAGGGGGAGGGTGCTTGTTCAGACGACGCCTCTGACGGGGACGGTCTTTCAGGAGACCGCGAATCGGGCCGTTGCCCTCGCCGCCAACCACTCACGTGTGGACCTCGCAGAGAGCGATATTATCTTTAGCATCCAGGGGCCCGTGGAGGTTTCCGAGATCGACGGCCCGAGTGCAGGGGCGTTGATGACCACGCTTCTCCTCTCGGTGCTTGAGGAGTTTAGGATCAACGAGAGCGTGACCATGACCGGAACGATCGGCGAGGACGGGAGCATCGGACCGGTCAGCGGGGTCCTCGAGAAGGCCAGGGCCGCTGCGGCAAGCGGCAAGACCCTCCTGATCCTCCCGGAAGGAAACGATCTGTTGATCGAGTGCCAGGAAGAATCCCGGTCACTCGGCGGGCTGAGGATCGCGGGGCAACGGCCGGTTGTCGTGGATGCGAAGGAGTATATTGAAGAGAATCTTGGCATCCACGTTAGATATGCGAACTCCATCGACGACCTGGTCGCCGATGTCCGCGATCCTCCCGCCGCCCCGGCGACTACGCCGATCTGAATCGTCAAAGGGCAACGTGCGGCCGCTCTCCCCCGGCGGCACTGCCGCCGGGAGAATACTTGGTGCTTGCGGTCCCGCACGGGGATCACAGAGCAGTTCCCCGCCGTGTTCCGTGAGGGTGTCCTGCGTAACTGATGGGTTTTTATGATTTCCCGGGCCATGTACGGGGTAAACATGAAGCCACAGAGTTTACTGATCGTCGGGGTTCTTGCGGTCGCCGCAATCGCCATCCTTGTGCTGCTGCTGCCGGGTACCTCGGCGCCTGCGGCGCCCGAACCCGTCCCCGTCCCGGGCAAACCTACTCCGGTTCCGGTCCCCGAGAACGGCACCTACGTCAACACAACCTACGGTTATGCCCTCACCTGCCCGGAGGGATGGTTCTACACCGAGTCGGGAGAGAGCGTCTGGTTCTCCTCCCCGGTGAAGCACGAGGAGGTCAGGGTGAACGCGATCCCGCTCGCGAATACGAACGCCACCGATGAAGAGATCCTTGAGACCCTGAACAAGACCTACGCGAAGGACCTTCGTGCCGATATCGGGGCCGAATGGGTATCCACGGAGCGGATATCGCTTGACGGTGTCCCGGCGTACAGGTCAACCTACTCCGTCCCGATCGTCGAGGACGACCGGTATACCTTCATCATCCGCTACGCCATCAAGGACGACATACTGTTTTCGGTCATGCACACGGTCTTCCCACCGGAGTATGATATCTATAATGTCGATGCGGCTCCGACGGCTGAGTCATTCCGTTTCATCTAACCCACTTTTTTCCCGGTTGCACTATGGCCCTATCCGATCCGGATCAATAGATCGGAAAAAAAGGGGGAGAGGTGATATGATGTTGGATGGCATTCAACAGGTAGGGCGTTTTAAGTGGTCTCCCGTCGTCTGAACACTCCGGTGAGACCACGGAAAGAGTGTGTCCCAAGAATGGGTTCTCCGGGTCATCGTTCTCGGGTGAATTCTGTGATGTGGTGTCACACGGCTCGTTCCCCTCTTCAGATACGGGCGAGTCCTGGTTGTGACATAGGCATACTTATCCTCGAAGGTTAAATCCATTCTGATACGGCATTTGGAGGAGATTCTCTCAATATCCAATGCATTTCTAAAAAAAGGGTGTTATTTGGGCCTGATTTGACCCTGATCACATTATCCCCGCCGGAAGAGTCCGTCGAGTTTGCGCTTGTCGAACGCCACGACCGTCGGCCTTCCGTGCGGGCAGGTCCAGGGGGTTTTGGTCCGGGCAAGTTGCATAAGGAGGCGCTTCTGCTGCTCGGCGGTGAGGAGGGCGCCGGCCTTCACAGCACCGCGGCATGCGATGATGCAGGTGACCGCCTCACGCCGGTCGGGAGCGGCCCGGGCCTCCCCGGCGAGGAACTCGGCTATCATCTCCCTGATGCTTGCGGGGTCCTCGACGGCCCCGAGGGCGGCCGGCACCGCCCGGACGGCGAAGGTATCCCGGCCGAACTCCTCCACCACAAATCCCTCGCCCGCGAGGAGAGGCACCGCGTCCCGGAGCGCGGCCGACTCTTTCGGTGGAAGGGAGAGGACGACGGGCATGATCAACTCCTGCGACCCGGCCGCCTTGTCGCGCTGTTCCACGACCTGGTCGTAGAGGATCCGCTCATGGGCCGCATGCTGGTCGACGAGGTAGAGGGTGCCGTCGGTCCCCTCCGCCACGATGTAGGTCGCGGCTACCTGTCCTATCGGCTCCATCGGGGGGAGGAGGTTCTCCTGTCCACCTGCCTCTGTCTCCGTCCGGCGGAGCTGACGATCCGAGAGGGCGAGTTCCCGGTGCCGGGCCGTGTAAGCCGCTTCGGGCTCGCCTGCCGCTGGAGCGGGAGCCGGGACAGGTTCTTGCGGCAGGAGCGGCTGCTGCACCGGTTCGGCCGGAGCATCGCCAAGAAGGTCGTGCCCGGCGAGGGCCTCTCCTACCGCGGTTGCAATTGCTCCCGTGATCTCCCGCTCCCGGGATAGGCGGACCTCCCTCTTTGTCGGGTGGACGTTGACGTCCACAAGATCGGTCTCGATCGTGAGATCGAGGAATGCCACAGGATAACGGTCCTTTGGGAGGAGGGTGCCGTAGCCCTCCCGGACGGCGGCGGCGATCTGGCGGGAGGAGATGCTCCGGCCGTTGATGCTGATATAGATCTCAGATTGGTTTCCCCGGTTCTCCGACGGGCGGGAGACATAGCCGCGGATGGTAAGGATCGGGAGCCTTCCCTCGACCGGGACGAGCGCCCGGGCAAGGTCTGCACCGTAAAGTCCGGTGATGGTGGCAAGAAGGTCCCTGGACCGCTGGGTCGAGAGCCGCTCCTTTCCGTTCTGCACCACCCGGAAGGCAACCTCACCGTGGGCGAGGGCCAGGTTCTCCACAGCGGCGTAGATGTGGGCAAGTTCAGTGTTCCTGCTCTTTAGGAACTTCCGGCGGGCGGGGGTGTTGTAGAAGAGGTGCTCCACGATGATCGTCGTCCCCTCCGGGGCGCCCACCTCGCTCTTCTCGACGATCTCACCGCCCCTGATCACCAGCCGTGTCCCGGCGAGCGCGCCGCTCCCACGGGGACGGGTGACCAGGGTCACCTCCGCGACGGCGGCGATGCTCGCGAGCGCCTCCCCCCGGAACCCCAGCGTCCGGAGGGTCGAAAGATCGGCGATATCTCGGATCTTGCTCGTGGCGTGGGGCGCAAACGCAAGGACGGCCTCCTCCGGCGTCATCCCCTCGCCGTCGTCGGTCACCCGGATCTTCGTGACAGCAGCCATGTCCGACGTAATCTCGATGAGGATGCTCGTCGAACCGGCATCGATCGCGTTCTCGATGAGTTCTTTCACCACCGATGCCGGCCGCTCCACGACCTCGCCGGCGGCGATCTGGTTCACGGTGTCGGGGTCGAGGACCCGGATCTTCGTCATCGCTTCTCCTCCCCGTCCCCGTTTACGAGCCGCTGGAGGCGGCAGAGGGTGTTTAAGGCATCAATCGGAGTCATCTCGTTGGGATTCAGGCATTTGAGCTCCTTGATTGCCGGGTTCTCCTCGGCAACCCCCTCGCCGGGGTCGATGAGGAGCATCTGCGTGTAGCGCGGGGCTCGCGGTCCGGCCGGGATCTCCCGGGCCGCTGCCTCCTTTAAGATCTCCATCGCCCTGTCAGTCACCTTCTTCGGGACCCCGGCAAGACGGGCCACATGGATGCCGTAACTCCTGTCGGTCGCGCCGGGAATGATCTTGCGCAGAAAGACGACATCATCCCCGGTATCCCTCACGGCGAAGTGGAAGTTCTTCACCCTCTTATGCGTCCCCTCGAGATCAATCAGGTCGTGGAAGTGGGTTGCAAAGAGGGTCCGCGGTCCGGCAACCGCCCTCCCGTGCAGGAACTCCACTACCGCCCGGGCGATTGCGCACCCGTCCAGCGTGCTCGTTCCGCGTCCGATCTCATCGAGGATGATGAGGCTCTGTGGGGTTACGTTATTCAAGATATTTGCAAGCTCGAGCATCTCGACCATGAACGTGGACTGCCCCGAGGCAAGATCGTCGAACGCTCCCACCCGGGTGAAGACCCGGTCGACGATCCCGATGGTGGCATGCCGGGCCGGGACGAAGCTTCCCATCTGGGCCATGATGCAGCAGAGCGCGACCGCCCGCATGTAGGTGGACTTGCCCGCCATGTTCGCCCCGGTGATGATCATGATCTGGTTGTCGGTGGAATCGAGTTCCGTATCGTTCGGGACGAACGGGACCGGGAGGTTCCGCTCCACCACCGGGTGGCGGCCGTCCCGGATAACGATCCGGCCGCTCTCCTCGATCACGGGGCGGGTATAGCCGTAGCGGGCGGCAACTTCTGCGAGGGCCGAATAGACATCGAGCAATCCTACCGCCCGGGCGGTCGCCTGGAGACCGGGGACCTCCGCCGCAAGCGTCCTGATGAGTTCTGCGTAGATCTCCGCTTCGAGAGCGCTGAGCCGATCCTCAGCAGTCGCGATCATCGCCTCTTTCTCCCGGAGGTCGGGTATCGTGTAGCGCTCGCCGTTCGCGGTCGTCTGCCGGCGCTCGTACTCCGGCGGCACCAGGTGCAGGTTCGGTTTTGTCACCTCAATATAGTAGCCGAAGACCCGGTTGTAGCCGACCTTGAGGGACTTGATTCCTGTCCTCTCCCTCTCCTGCTGCTGGAACTCCACGATCCAGTCCTTTCCGGTCGTCGCGAGGTGCCGGAGCTCGTCAAGCTTCGCATTGAACCCCTCCCTGATCATCCCGCCGGACTTTGCGAGCGCCGGCGGATCATCCACGATCGCCCGGCCGATGAGGTCGATGATCCCGGAGTGGTCGTTCATCGCGTCGAGGGCCTCGCGGATGAGCGCGGGAGGGTCGCCGGAAAAGAGCGCCTTTACATCCGGGATCGATTCCAGCGATTCCCGGAGTGTCGCGAGATCTCGCGGGCCGGCGTTTCCGTAGGCAATCCTTCCCGCGATCCGCTCGATATCGGCGAAGTTGCTGAGGCTTTCGCGAAGCGCCTGCCGTTCGAGAGTGTTGTTGAAGAACCACTCCACGGCATCGAGCCGCTCCTCGATCGCCTCTTTCCGAATCAAGGGGCTGATCAGGAACGACCGCATCGTCCGGCTCCCCATCGATGTCTCCGTGACGTCAAGCGCGGCAAGAAGGGTGCTCCCGTCGCCTTCGCCGCGGATGCCGGTCGTTATCTCGAGGTTCCGGAGGGTGATTGCGTCGAGCACCATGTTCCCCGATGGTATCCGGGTCGAAAGCCCCGTGATGTGGGGGAGGGGCGACTGCTGGGTTTCCTGGGCGTAGCGGAGGGCTGCACCGGCCGCGGCGATTGCCCCCGGCATCTGGGCGCATCCGTAGCCGTCGAGCGTCGTTGTCCCGAACTGCTCGCAGAGGTGCTTGTGTGCCGCGTCCACGTTGAAGGCGTCGTCGCGATAGCGGCTCACCGTCACCCCAAGAGTTTCGAGCCGCTCGGGGAGCGGCTCGCTGAAACTCTCCGGGACGATCGCCTCCGTCGGGCGGTATCGTACCACTTCCGAGATGATCTCTGCATAGCCGCGGCTGGCGCTCCCGGAGGAGACGAAGAACTCTCCGGTCGAGACATCCAGGAATGCGAGCCCGAAGGTTCCCTTTCGGTCGGGAGCGATCGCCATGAGGTAGTGTGCCCCGGCCGAGCCGAGCATCGTGGAGTCGATCAGGGTCCCGGGGGTGATCACACGTGTGACCTCTCGCTTCACCACGCCTTTTGCGGTCTTAGGATCTTCCACCTGGTCGCAGATTACCACTTTGTAGCCCTTATTCACCAGGCGGGCGATGTAGCCGTCGGCGGCGTGATGTGGGACGCCTGCGAGAGGCATCCGGTCGCCGTTCTTATCCCTGCCCCGGGCCGTCAGGGTGATATCGAGTTCCCGGGCTACGACGCCGGCATCTTCCCCAAAGGTCTCGTAAAAGTCTCCCATCCGGAAGAAGACGATGCCGTCAGGGTATCGGGCTTTCACTGAGTAATACTGCCGCATTGCCGGGGTTGGTCCGTCGGTCATCGCTTCTCCTTATACAATCCGCATGGGGTCACATAAGGGTACTCCCCCAAGATTCTGCGAAATTTTGCTTGGATTCGGCACCCGGATAGAGCGTGTCCAGATAAGCTAAATACGTCAGAAGCGCGTACCAAAACGAGATAAACATGTCGGCGACGATCGCAGAAAAGATATTCTCAGAACGGTGCGGCAGACCCGTCCGCGCGGGAGAGGTGGTGATGGCGCCGGTGGATGCGGCGATGATCCACGACATCACCGGCCCGCTTGCGGTCCGGGTCTTTCGCGAGATGGGTGGAGAGCGCGTCTATGATCCGGAGCGAATCATTATGCTCTTCGACCACCAGGTGCCCGCCGACTCGATACCCGCTGCCGAGAACCACGTCTTCATGCGGCAGTTCGCAAAGGAGCAGGGGATCCACAACTACGATCTCCTCGAGGGCGTCTGCCACCAGGTCGTGATGGAGAAGGGGCGGGCGGCGCCCGGTGAGATCATCGTCGGGACCGACTCTCACACCTGCACCTACGGTGCTGCGGGTGCGTTTGCGACCGGCATCGGCTCGACCGATATGGGATTCGTCTTAAAGTTCGGTGCTCTCTACTTCCGGGTACCCGAGAGCATCCGGGTCGAGGTGGACGGGAAGTTCGGCCGCAGGGTCGGAGCAAAAGACTTCATCCTCTCGCTCGCCGGGGATATCGGTGCTGATGGCGCAACCTACATGGCGCTTGAGTTTGCCGGCAGCGCGATGCGCGAGATGGATATGGCAGGCCGGATGACCTGTGCGAACATGGCGATCGAGATGGGCGCAAAGGCCGGGATCGTCCAGCCCGACGCAATTACCTGGGAGTATGTCACCGCCCGACGCGCAATCGAGCCCTTCGACCTTGCAGGCGACGACGACGCGGTCTACCGGGATCGCAGGCACTACGACGTCACCGATCTCGCCCCGCAGGTCGCCGTCCCCCACAATGTCGACAACGTCGTGGACGTAACGAAGGTCGCCGGGACGAGAGTAGACCAGGTCTTCATCGGCTCCTGCACGAACGGCCGCTACGAAGACCTTGCCGAGGCGGCCGAGGTGCTCGGGACCTCCGACAGATTCGCGGACGGTGTACGGGTGATCGTCATCCCGGCCTCGCGGACCGAGTACCTCAAAGCCCTCCGGGCCGGGATCATAGAGCGCTTCGTCGAGGCGGGCGCCCTCGTGGAAGCGCCCTGCTGCGGCCCCTGCATGGGCGGGGCGTTCGGGCTGCTCGCCCCCGGCGAGGTCTCGCTCTCGACGTCGAACCGGAACTTCCGGGGCAGACAGGGGAGCACGCAGGCCCAGGTCTACCTCTCCTCGCCGGCGACGGCGGCGGCGAGCGCTCTCTACGGCGAGATCACCGACCCGAGGGAGGTGTGAATCATGCGAGTCTGGAAGTTCGGCGACGATATCGATACGGATGCGATCATCCCCGGGCGGTTCCTCACCATCTACGACCCGGCTGAACTTGCGAAGCACGCGTTCGAAGGAACAAGAGACGAGTTTGCAAAGACCGCAAAGGAGGGCGACATTATCGTCGCCGGAACCAACTTCGGGTGCGGCTCCTCCCGCGAACATGCACCGCTCGCCCTCCTCGGCGCCGGGATCCGGATCGTGGTCGCGAAGTCCTTTGCGCGGATCTTCTACCGGAACGCCGTGAACACCGGGCTCCTGCCCCTGGTCTGTCCGGAGGCCGATGGGATCCGGGACGGTGACACCGTAACCGTGGATATCGCCGCGGGTTACATCGAGGTGGGCGGAAAGAGGCTTTCGATCGAGCCGGTGCCCGACTTCCTCAAGGAGATCGTCGATGCCGGTGGGCTCGTTGCATATGCGAAAAACCTGGAGAAGGTGGAGACATGCAGCACAAAGTAGCATTGATCGGTGGGGACGGGATCGGCCCCGAGATCGTGGCGGCGGGAAGAGAGGTTCTTGATGCCGCGGGAGAGCGGTATGGATTCGATATTAACTGGACCGAGTTCGATATCGGGGCGGAGCGCTACCTCGCGACGGGAGAACTCCTGACCGAAGAGGATATCCAGGAGCTCTCGAAGTTCCCGGCCATCTACTTCGGGGCGATCGGTGACGACCGGGTAAGGCCCGGGATCCTTGAGAAAGGTATCCTGCTTGCCATCCGGTTCCACTTCGACCAGTTCATCAACCTCCGGCCGATCAAACTCCTTGATGGCGTCACGACGCCGCTTGCGAATAAAAAGCCTGAGGATATCGACTTCGTCGTGGTCCGGGAGAACACCGAGGACTTCTACGTCGGGATCGGCTCCCGCTTCTCCGGCACGCACGAGCAAAAGACCCTCGAGGTCGTCCGGGATATGTATAACATCAAGTTCGGGCTGGACGTCGAGACCGATGCCGACGAGCTCGCCTACCAGATCGGCGTCATCACCCGGCCGGGTGCGGAGAGGGTGATCCGCTACGCCTTCGATCTCGCCAATCGTCGGCGCAAGAAGGTTACGTCGGTCGACAAGGCAAACGTCCTCTCCGACGTCTACGGCCTCTGGCGGGATGTCTTTACCGGAGTCGCCGCCGGCTACCCGGATATCCAGACGGAGTTCAACTTTGTCGACGCCGTCACGATGTGGTTCGTCAAGAACCCGGAGTGGTTCGACGTCGTCGTCACCCCGAATATGTTCGGGGACATCATCACCGATCTCGGAGCCATGATCCAGGGCGGGCTCGGGCTCGCCCCCGGCGGAAACATCAACCCCGACGGCACCTCGATGTTTGAGCCGATTCACGGTTCGGCGCCGAAGTACCGCGGTCAGGACGTTGCAAACCCGCTCGCCACGATATGGGCGGGCTCGATGCTCCTCGACCACCTCGGTGAGCATGATGCGGCGGCGGCCGTCCTTAGAGCGATCGAGAGGAGTATCCGTGACGGATACGTGACCCGGGATATGGGCGGGGCGATGAAGACGAGCGAGGTCGGGAGAAAGATCGCGGAGCTTGTAAAGACGGTGTAGGTCCATCCCTCCCCTCTTTTTTTCGAAAAAGACCGTCCTTTATATCCCCACACCGCCATGATCTTGTAGACCGATGCAAATAGAGCAGCATATGCCGTGCGAAAACCCGCTCTGGCCCTGTGCGATGACCGGGGCGGTCGCATGCCTTTCGGGATTCGATGGCCTCGCCGTCGTCGTTCATGGTTCAAGTGGGTGCTACTTCTACCCCGCGTCGCTCGTCGGCGTCCCCATCCACGGGACGTTTCTGGTCGAGAGCGAGGTCATCTTCGGGACGGAGTCCCGCCTCATGGAGGTCATCCGGGACCTTAACGGCCGGTACTCGCAGGTAGCCGTGGTTAATACCTGCGTGCCCGCGATCATGGGCGAGGATCTCAGCGCCCTTGCCCGTGATGGGCGGGTCCTCTTCATCGACAGCCCCGGGTTCCTCGGCGACCTTGAGGCCGGCTACCGCCGGGCGCTCGATACGATCGCACCGGTAGTGGACCCGGATACTCCCGGCGTCAATATCGACGGCATCTGCCGTACAGACCCCTTCTGCCGGGGAAATGCGCTCGAGGCGCGACGCCTCCTCAATCTCGCCGGCGCCCCGGTCGCCGCCACCTTCTGCCTCGACCGCTACGATGCGGCGCACCGAGCAGCGCCCTTCACCGTCGGGACGAATCCGGATCTGGCAAGCGGCGTCGGGACCTGGTGCGGCTCGCTTCTCGGGCTTGATGCCGTCGGCGAGACCTTCGAGCGGCTTGAATCCCTGGTCGACGGTGTTGACTCCCGACCAATCAAAGAGGAGATCGCTTGGGCCGATGCCCGGATACAGAAGGCCTGCGGAAAGTATCTTCGAAGGTTCGACCCTCCCCGGGTGGTGATCGCCGCCCAGAGCGCGTACGCTGCGTTCGCGAAAGATTTCCTCGATCGCTACCTCGGGGCCGATATCGTCTGCATTGCCGCTCGAAACAACCCCGGTGAAGATAGCAACGGTATCACCTCCACAACCGACTTCTCGACCATCCGGGAGATGATCCTGGATGCCGAACCGGACCTGGTCATCGGATCCTCCTACGAGCGGACGCTCGCTCCCGGTGCCGCCTTCGTCGGGCTGACGCCGCCCCTCCGGGGTATGGTCCTCCTCTCGTCCCGGATGATTGCCGGGGTCGAGGGGGCGCTCTGGTTCATGGATGAGGTGCTCAACGCCTGTGCAAACCGGAACCGGCGCTCAAAGAGCGAGAATGTGGTTCACGCCAAAGATCGGCGCTGATATCTTCGGTTTCGTGAGGCTTCGGGTGAATTTGTCACCCTCCATACAACATCTCTCGAAAAGACAGGCGGAGCACGGGAGGTTTCCCACAACCCCGAAAGAGTCCGGGGTAGTTGCGCCCACCATAAACTTTTTTATCAACCGATGAGCACCGGGGTGCCGTTCTGCCCACTGGGCAGATCGCAACAGGGAGGTTATGGGATGACACACGGTGGTGGAGGCGGCCCCCACGGGCTGCTCCTTGAGCAGATGTTTGAACTCCTCGACGAGAATCAGAAGCGGCAGTTGATGGTCCGGATGATTGAACACCGGATCAAGACGAAGGAGCACTGGGTCGAATCGATGAAGCAGAAGATCGAGACCTACAAGATGGCACGTGATATGCTCCAGGCGGGCATAAAGAAGTGAGTCCGGGCTATGGGACACCCCGGGGATTTGATATCCCCGGGCCGAATCTCTTTTTGAACATAGGATATAGTCGGGTTGAATGATTGCTGGAGACCGTACGCCTCGCGCTGCCAGCAGTCACGATTGTATAAACCCTCCCGATGAATAATACTCCAGTATGGACCTGGTCATCAGGCAATATTGCAAAGAGGATTTTACCTCTGTGTGTGATCTTGAGCGGGAGAATAGTCCGCAAGGGTGCAAGCCCGAGGTCTTTATCCGCCAGGCGGGGGTTCTCTTTGCCGATACCTTCCTCGTTGCGGAATGCGGCGGGGAGGTCATCGGCTATACCATCGGGGCTCTCGTGCAACAGCGCCCCGCTACCGGGTGGATCATCCGGCTGGTGGTCTCCGGGAAACACCGGCGAAAGGGTTTTGGAGATAGCCTCGTTACCGCAGTCATCAGCGGTCTTTTGGAACGCGGGGCAGAAGAGATCTATCTTTCGGTTGCACCGGGAAACAGAGCTGCACGAGCACTTTACGAAAAACATGGATTCCAGGAGACCGAGTTCTGTCCGGCCTACTTCGGTGAAGGGGCCGATCGATACATCCTCCGGAGGAGCATCGACGATCATAAAGGTTTAACCCGTTTGTATTGATATCGGTGCGATAACATGCCTCTTATACCGCTTCGAATTGGTGAGATATTCCGACCGGCGCTGCAGTTCCGGTCATACCTCTACGCATCCCTGGCCCTGGCCGTCGTCGTCTTCATCCTGCCGTGGCTCATCCCCGTTGTCATCTTCAGTCCACTGCCCGTTGCTCTCGCCGTCGCTATCCCGGTGCTCGCCGTTGTTGCGTTCGTCGCCTACTGGATACCCCTCTACTATGAGAGCATAGCCTACCGGCTCACCACGAGCGAGATCACCTGGCAGCGCGGCGTCTGGTTTCGGCAGACGGGGTTCGTCCCCTACAACCGGATCACAAACGTCGATATCACACAGGGCCCCCTGATGCGGTTCTTCTCCTTCTCGGCAGTCCGGGTGCAGACCGCCGGCTACTCGGCTCAGGCGCAGGCGGAGATCGTTCTCAACGGGATCGAGGACCCAAAGGACCTCCAGGAGAAGATCATGAGTTTCGTTCGGGGAACCGGTCCGGTCGCGGTCGGGGGCGAGCCGGAGGGTCAGCCGGCCGGGGATACGGTTGTGGCGGAACTTCGGGCGATCCGGCAGTTGCTCGAGAGAGTGCTTGAAAAATAGGATTTCTGGTACAAGACCTACCTTCCCGCAGCCGCGTCCCGCTTGATAACCAGGACCGGCTGGCGGGCGTTCTTGATCACGTACTCCGAGACCGTTCCGAGCAGGCGATCCCGGAGGTTCGACCGGCCGTGGGAGCCGATGACGATGAGCGAGACTCCCTCCGCCTCCGCTGCGTTCACGATCTCCGTTCCTGGCGTGCCGAGGGGCGTCCGGACCGTCACCTTCAGACCCTGCCTCTCAAGCGCCCGGCGGGTATCGATGATCCGGTGCTGGACCTCCTCCCGCAGTTGTCGTTGAGTTTCGGTCTCCTGGTCGGGTATGGTTCCGAGAAACCCCTGCCCACCCGAGGCGATCGTTGTGATCTCCTTTGAGTCGATGACATGGACAAGGATCACCTCCCGGGTTCCTGCCTCCTGCAGTGCAGGGATGTAATCCAGCGCCTTCATGGAGGGTCCGGAGAAGTCGGTTGGAAAGAGGATACGTTCGAACATGGGCCTCACTCCGATAACATCCCTTCCGCTGGAGATGTATAAAAGGCATCGTTTGATGGGCGAAGGAGGCGAGTGGCGGAGTGCTACCCGGGTGGCATCTCTCTTTCGCGCTTTGGGCGTTTGGAGTATGCCTTATCCTGCCTCATTCCCCGAATCAGAACTCTCCACCGGTGAAGCATCCGTCGAAGACCAGTAGTTCCGACCGGCGCAGGATACGGGAGGGGGATCGCCGTCCCGTCCGGGTCGACGACGAGATCGAGGGCGTCTGTACACTCGGTGCAGACGGTCTTCGCGTCCAGATCCGCGTCCAGCATGGGATGGGGCGACTGGAAGTATACCCGGCTTCCCGCGATATCGGCGAACTCCTCAAGCATCTTCGCCTGGAATACTTTCTCCTCCGCAACGGCTGCCGTAGCATCTATGCCGCAGATCCGGCCGATCTCCTCGATGAACCGGCATGTCCCGGCAAGGCCGACCGGGAACGAGTCTACGTATGGGATACTAAACCTCCGTTTGAAGTCCTCGCCGACCGGCCGGAGGGAGGGTTCCCGAAGAATGTTTACGGCGGCAGAGTTGAGGCACCCGACGTCATCTGTCCTGATCTCGCGCACGAACCGTAGGTTGACTGCTATACCGAGCCGGGAGAGAAGGCGCTCAATCTCGGCCGCATTCTCGTCGACGTCGTACTCCAGGTTCTTCTCGCCGATGAGGTTCGCCGAGAGGGTCTTTTCGGTCGCTGGCCGGGCCAGAGAGGCGACGGCGGAGAGGGCGTTCCTGATGCCGGTCTCAAACACCCCTCCAAGGAACCCCGCGGTCGGCACGGCAATCACCGGGATGCCCCAGTCCCGTGCACAGACAGCCGCGACGTCGTCACCGATCGTCTCGACGATGCAGGTTGAGAGGACGAATATAGAGGCGGGCGCAGGTGAGAGCGAGATTGCCCGCGCAATCGCCCTCTCCAGCGCCTCTTCACCCCCGAAGATGATGTCGTTCTCCGTTAAGCGGGTGGTAAGGAGACGTGGGACCTCAAGCCGGTCGTTTGAGAGGTGGGTAGCGTGGAGGAGGGAAAAGTTATGGTGGGTGCAGCCCGACGGTCCATGGATGATGCAGACGGCGTCCCGTACCTCTGTGAGCACCGAGAGCGCTCCGGTCAGGGTGCATCCTTCAAACCTGGACGAATTCGAGAGCGAAGGATTCGAGTTCATCCGTCTCAAGGGGCTTTGGGATGCTCGTTGTTTTGTTCTCGTAGACGGTGCGTGCAAGTCCCCGGTAGACCGCAGCCTGGTTGGAGTCGGGGGCGTACTCGACGACCGTCTGCTTCTGTAGTTCCGCGATCTGCACCACCCGATCGCGGGGGATATAGGCGATGAGCCGTGAGTTGATCCGGCGGGCGAACTCCTCGACCAGGTCCCGCTCGCCCTCGATATTCTTTGCGTTGCAGATCACCCCACCGAGGGTGCACCTGCTTCGCACTCTGCGTGAGAGGCGGGCGATGGCTTTTGCAATGTTGTTTGCTGCGTAGATGGACATCAGTTCGCCGGAGGTGACAAGATAGATCTCCTGCGCGTATCCATCCCGCATCGGCATTGCAAACCCGCCGCAGACGACATCTCCGAGGACATCGTAGACGATGACATCGCCTTTGAGGGCTTCCAGGCGCTCAAGGAGCTGGAACGTTGCAATGATTCCCCGCCCGGCGCACCCGATCCCCGGCTCCGGGCCGCCGGCCTCCACACAGCGCACGCCTGAAAACCCCCGGTAGACCACGTCGCCGACGGTGATCTCCGCCTCCCCGCGCTCCCGGATAAGGTCGAGGACCGTCGGGATCCAGGTCCCGTGCATCAGCATGCGGGTGCTGTCATGTTTCGGATCGCAGCCGATCTGCAGGATATCGAGCCCATCCTCTGCGAGTGCTGCCGATAGGTTTGCTGCAGTAGTGGATTTTCCGATTCCACCCTTCCCGTAGAGGGCGATCTGTTTCATTATTCTTACTATGCGCTTGCATGGGTAATTATGTGTCGGATGGGATCCAGCGCAATTTAATATATATACTTTGCTGTAATTCAGTCCGTCTTTTTGAGAATTCCTTTAGCCACAATTCTTAGTGTTTGGCCACTGTATAATTATCTGGCAATTATAATTGAAATTTTAGATTTAGAAAAGTATATTATAGTCGATATGAAACTCTTTGTTAGGCAGAGGGAGACGAACCATGGACCCACGATTCAGATCACGGTTGGTTGCGGCGATTATCCTGATCATCGTCGTTTGTTCGGCCTTTTCGGTGAGCCCGGTTAGTGGTTTCCGTCTGGAAAACAGGGATGGGGACAGCACTGAAGCGGCGATTGCAGAGGCTCTGGTGCTCCAGCAGAGCACCAAGATCAGGGATGAGTTCATCGAGGATGTGACAGTCTACATCGACAGCGCAAACCCGGCCTTCCGGCAACAGGATGCGTCGACGAACCCAGGCGGCCTGTATATCCCTGAGGAGAACGCCATCTATATTCGCTCAGATAAGGACCCGTCACGGGCCGATGAGGTCTTCGTCCAGCAGGTCGGGTACCGCGTCTACCACACCATGGGGTTTGATGAGAGCACAGTCTTCCCGACTCTTGGCGTTGCCCCTGGATCCTACCTGGACCAGGTCAACACCCCGGCCGGCGAGGATAAGGAGGCTGCTGTCTTCGCAGAGGCCTTCATGCTCTATCACACCTCTCCAGACCTCCTTGAGGAGGATGCCCCGGAGATTTATGCCTACATGGACTTGCTGGTCGAGAGCGGTGGGGACTGCGCAACGGTGGACGACCAATATATCAACTATCAGCCGGAGTAACCGGCATATTATTTTTTGTAAGCCCGATCCGTTTCCGATTGGGATGACCTGTCTTAGCCCCGGAACGGGCCGCTCACTCATACCGCTTGAAGAGACCCATTACCAGCATGATCACCGGTATGACCTCCAGGCGACCGATCCACATGAGCAGGATAAAGACGATCTTTGCCGGACCGTTCATCTCGGGCGAGACAAACCCTGTGGATATGCCGTTGTTGCACATCGCGGTGGATACCTCGAAGATCACGTTGCTTGAGTCGAAGGCTGTCGGCTGCAGGTGCATCAGCAGTATCGTGGCGACGAAGATGGTCAGGAAGTAGAGCATAATAATCAGCATGTTCCGCGAGACCTCGAGGTCGGCGATATTCTTCGGGATCACCCTGCCGTTGTACTTGAACGGCACGAGCACCTTTCCTGAGACGAACATCCGCCGGAACCACCAGACCAGGCTCTGAAACCCGAGGACTACCCGGGAGAGTTTGATGCCTCCGGCGGTGCTCCCCGACGCGCCGCCTATTATGATCAACATCGCAAGGAAGAGGACCGTCACGCTCGCCCACTCGTTTGGAGAGGCGACCTGAAATCCGGTACTGGTGACCGCCGCCGTCGACATGAAGAGCGCCTGCCGGATGGCGGTGGGAATATCCGTCGCGCTGAGTGTGACGAGGTCCCACGCAATCACGATGATCCCGAGCGCAATGAGTATAAAGAGGAGTCTGGCCTGCTGGTCGTCGAAGATGTGCACAGACTTCTGACGGTAAAAGAGGTAATAGAGTTTGAACGGCAGAGCACCGGCGATCATAACCGGGACGATCAGAACCTCAAGGAGCGGGTTATTGTAAAAAGAAATTCCTTCCGAGTGGACAGAGAACCCACCGGTGGCGATTGCGACAAGGGCGATATTCACGGCGTCCCAGACCGGTATCCCTGACAGGAGGATGAGGCCGATTGCAGCGGCGGTCAGTGCCAGATAGATCTTCCACATCTCAAGTCCCGTCGCGACAACGCTCGGCATCAGCGCCTCCGAGCGCCCTTCAGACCGATAGAGGCGGAACTGGGTCAATCCCGTCCGGGAGGCCATTGCGACGGTGAAGGCGACGATCCCGAGCCCCCCTAGCCACTGCATCAGCGATCGCCAGAAGAGGATGGTTCGGGGCAGTTCCTCGACCGAGCGCATCATCGTCAGGCCCGTATCCGTCCACCCGGACATCGCCTCAAAGACTGCGTCGAGGTAGGAGACACCGAGCCCGAGGGTGAAAGGAAGGGCGCTCACGAGCGCTATGGCGAGCCAGATCAGGGCGACGGCCATAAGGGCGGCGGATAGGGGTGCCTCACGATCTTCCCGGGGGACTTTGGCCAGGAGCGTCCCGAGAAGAAATAGAACGACCGGGACGGAGGCCATGGGCAGGACCATCGCCCACTCCCGGTAGATCGCCGCTACGAGAAGCGGGAGTGCCGTGACGATGCTGATATACCGAAAGATATTGCCAATATCGGGTGCGATGGTCGAGAACTGCTCGATCCTATCCATCAGTACACATTCTCCGGAAACTGATATCTACCTTCCCCAGTACAGCATTCGGATTTTAGTCCCCGGAAACTCGTTACCTCCGGTCGCCGCACCCGCACCCGCCACTTGCGGCCGCCGTTACCTTTCTGCCGGTTGATTCCGGGGAACTCTCGATGAAGATGCGCCGGTTGATGATCCGCCAGGCGAGGATGAGTTGCGCCACATCCCCGGCCGTCAGGTATCCACCGCTCTGGACCAGATCGATGGGTTGCACCTGTGTCTGAATCTCGATGTTCTTCTCCAGTCTCCTCACCACAGCGTAGTTCAACTCTCCGTCGAACGTGAGCGCCCCCATGGCTCTTCCCCCGATCTCTTCGATCGTAAACTCGACCATGAAGTTCCGCTCCGAGAGGGATAGGAGGGGGAAGAGATCGATGGAGAGGTCGACGTCTCTGATGCTCCGCTCGAGTTTGCTCTGGCAGAGGGTGACGTGGTAGACGTTGCGCTCCTCGCTTATCTCTCTCCCATACTTCGAGAAAGCAATCTTGATGACCGCGTCGGCAAACTGGCATTGCGGTGCGACGTACGCTTCGTAGTCGCGCTTGCGCTCGGCCATCTCCTGGACGACGGCGTCAGGGGTGTATCCCCTCCGTTCCACATCACGCTTGATCTTCCAGGCCCGTTTTACGTCGGGATCCGGGTCCACGTAGAGTTTGAAGTCGATCAGGCCCCGCAATCTTGGAGTGATGAATGGGTGCAGCCCTTCGAGGATCAGGATCTTCGTGGGGCTGAAGGGCACCGGAGGATCGAACCTCCCGGTGTTGTGGTTGTAGACCGGTTTCTGGATCGTCTTCCCCTCTTTGAGGGCAGCAAGGTGCTCTTCCAGGAGGTCGAATCGGTTCGCTTCGGGTGCAAGCGGGGTGATCCCGAGTTTTCTGCGCTCCTCGCGGTCGTATCTGTGGTAGTCGTCGATCGTGATCGTCGAGATCAGGTCCTTTCCAAAGATCTCCCGGATCGCTCTCGTGAAGGTGGTCTTTCCGGTCCCGCTGTCTCCCGCAACGCCGATGATGAAGACGTAGGGCGACTCGGCAATAACTCTCTTGAAGTCGGAAGGGGGCATAGATCAACTCAAGGGTGTGGGTAGGTATCCTGGCGTGTTAAGATTTCGGTGCGGGTTGACCGATCCATGTTCGAACCGGCAACCGTGAAAAAGGGTGGAGGTTACGAGGGGAGGATCCCCGCCTCCTTGTGCTTCTTTGCGATCTCGTCGGCGAGCCGGTCGAGAGCCGCGAAGTCTTCCTCCTTCGGATGCCCCTTGATGTAGACCGGATCAAGGAACTCGACCTTGAGCCGGTCGAGCATCTTCACGGTGGTGTCGACCGTCTTTCCGCCCCAGCCGTATGAACCAATCACCGTCGCGTAACGGGTCTTCGGGCGGAGGAGATTTGCAAGGTACATCGCGTAGACTGCTTGAGGATGGGGACCAAAGATGAGCGTAGGCGCCCCGATCACGACTGTTGCGGCATCCACCAGCGCTTTTGCGAGTTCACCGATGTCGGTCTTTGTGAGGTTGAACGGCTGGACCTCGACGCCGCGTTTCATCAGGGCGTCGACGAAGTGCTCGACCATCGCGAGTGTACTTCCGTGCATGGAGACGTACGGCAGCACCACCGTATTCGTCACGGCGTCGCTCGTCCAGTCCCGATAGGCGTCGAGGATGAACGCCGGTCTATTATAGACCGGGCCGTGGCTCGGCGCGATCAGATCGATCTCGCGTGAGGCAAGCTTCTCAAGGTGCCCCTTGATGCTCGACCGAAACGGCATCATGATCTCGGCGTAGTAACGTTTTGCGGACTCGTAGACCGCACCCTCGTCGGGGACGTAGAGGGAACTCGTCGCGTAATGTGAACCAAAGAGGTCGCAGGGGAAGAGGATCCGGTCTTCCGGCAGATAGGTCAGCATCGTCTCCGGCCAGTGGACCCAGGGAGCGATGATGAATTCGAGCGTCTTACCCCCCAGATCGAGCGTCTCACCGTCGTTGATGACGACGAACTGATCTTCCGGGACGTGGAGGAGGTCGATCAGGAAATCCCGGCATTTCTGATTCGTCACCACCTTTGCACCGTCGAACCTCTCAAGCATTGCCGGTATCGAGCCCGAATGGTCCTGCTCCGCGTGGTTGGCTATGACGTAGTCGATCTTCTCGACTCCGAGCGCCTCCAGGTTTGCCACAAGTTCTGCGGTCTTCGCCGGGTCGACGGTATCGATTAGCGCCGTCTTTTCGCTGCCCTGCACCAGGTAACTGTTGTAGGTGGTGCCGTCGGGGAGCGGGATCAGTTCATCGAAGATCCGTCGGTCCCAGTCAATGGCTCCTACGGCAAAGACACCCGGCACAATCTCACGTGCTGCCATCTCCAATCGCCTCCTCCGCCTTAAGGCATCTGCAAGTATCCGTCATGGTCATGCTCCATAGCTCTCAACCGTCCCGGCGGACGGGGTCCGCCGGTCAGCAAACGTCTCTCATGTCCGGACGCTGATAACGGTTTCGTTTTATCTTCCATGTGAGAGGGTGGTTTGTCTGCTTACCCCTCCTCCCTCTTTTCGGACGGTGTTTGCATAGAGATGGGCCTGTCGGGTCGGTTCGGGGAGGCGGTATCCCCGTGCGGTCTCAAGGACGAGGTCGACGGCCCGTGAGAGTTCAACCCGGTGGCCGACCGAGACATAGACCGGCTTGATACTCTCTTTCGTTCGCACAGCCATCCCGATCGTCTCGCCGTCCCGGAGGATCGGACTCGTCGATCCCCTGCCGGCCTCCGGCTCAGCCGCTGTGCCGACAAGGAGACTCTTTGCGACCCCTATGGTGGGGCGGTCGAGCAGGACGCCCATGTGGCTTGCGATGCCAAGTCCCCGGGGATGGGCGATCCCCTGCCCGTCAAAGAAGATGACGTCCGGCTCGGACCGCATTCTACGGAACGCCTCGATGAGGGCAGGACCTTCCCGGAAGGTCAGAAGACCGGGGATGTAGGGGAACAACGTCCTTATGGAGGCGGAGACCCGCTCGACGACGGTAAGGTCCGGGCAGCGGAGGGCGACGACGACCGCATGAATCTCGTCTGAGCTCTTCGTGTAGGAGGCATCTGCACCGGCCACAAGGGAGACCTCTCCGATCTCGCCGGAGGTGCGGACCCGGGTCCGAAGTTCCTCCTGGAGGCGGGCTGCCTCGTTCGGCGTCAGGTCGAAGGGGTGGATCTCCCGGATCTCCATAGTCGTCTCTTGCCCGTAGGCTTGCAGGTGGATATACCTTCTGGATGTGCGGCACTCCGGGTGGAATACCCGATCTGACCAGGCCCTACTCGATGCACAATTCTATAGGGGCTAGCGATTACCCCGCCTCCTTCACGATCTGCGGTCTTTTTCCTTGGGGTCTGGTGCTGTCGTAGACATCCTCACTGCCCCGGCCCGTGTCTCTCACCAGGTAGTTTTATATCCAGAGAAGGATACGGCCCGGCAAGCCACCTTCGGACGTGAGCAGTATGGGGCGTTGGATCTGCAGTGTTTGTGATTACGAGTATAACGAGGAGGCGGGAGACCCCGCCACCGGGATCCCGCCAGGAACCCTGTTTGAGGACCTCCCTGACGACTGGCGATGTCCCGGGTGCAGTGTAGGGAAGGAAGCATTTGTAAGGGTTAATGATGAGGGGGAGGCGAAGGCAGATGAAGAAGACTACCTCTGAAGGGGCCGCCACGACCGTGGCCGATGTCCTGGTCTCTGAACTTGCCGCATGGGGGATCACCCTTTACTTCGGTATCCCCGGAGCGTCGTCGCTCCCGCTCGTGGATGCGGTCAGGCGAAACCCTGACGCCCGGTATATCGTTGTCCGACACGAGCAGACCGCTGCCCTCGCAGCGTCTGCCTACAACAAGTTCACAGGAAAGATCGCGGTCTGTCTGACGATCGCCGGGCCCGGAGCGACGAATCTTGCCACCGGGCTATACGATGCAAAAGAAGACCGGGCGAGTGTCCTCGCGCTCTCCGGTCAGGCGAAGACGCAGTATGCCGGCCCGGGCGGCATCCAGGAGATCGATCAGGACGCGTTTTTCCGGCCTATTTCAGTCTTCAACAACACCGTTGCCGATCCAAAGACCGCGGTCAAGCTCCTGACGAGGGCCATCCGTTACGCCATCGTTGGGCGCGGTGTCGCCCAGCTCTCCATCCCGAACGATGTGCAGCGTGAACCCCTCGAGCCGTCCTACTGCGAACGCGAGACCTGCCTTCCCGAGGTCCGGGTTGCCCCGACCGACGAGGCCGTCAGGGCAGCGGTGGAGGTGATCGACGCCGCCCAACGGCCGGTCATTCTTGCGGGATTCGGGAGCATGAATGCAGCCGGAGCTCTCCTTGATCTCGCAAAGACGATCCAGGCTCCGATCGTCACCACCTTCCGGGCGAAGGGGGTCCTCCCCGAAGAGAATGAATGGGTTGCGGGGGTGCACGGGCCGCTCGGGACGCCGCATGCCCGTGCATTCGTCGAAGAGTCGGATCTTGTGATCGCCTGCGGTGCGAGTTTCTCGGACTTCACCGGGATCCCGTGGGAGAAACGGGTCGTCCATATCGATATCGACCCGCTCCAGCTCGGCAAGCATCCGTTCACGGCCGCGGTCTGGGGGGACTGTGCCGTTGCCATACCCCGGATCCGGGAGCAGGTTCGGGCGCGGGATGACCCGTCGGTCAGGAAACGGCTCGCGGAGCAGAAACAAGCATGGTCCGAGCAGCTCGACCGGGAAGCCGATCCGAAAGCCGTACCTATTCGCCCGCCCTACATCATGAAGGTTCTCTCCGAGACCCTTCCTGAGGATGCGCTCATCTCTATTGATGTTGGGGAGAACCTCTGGTGGTTCGGGCGAAACTTCCGGATGAAGCGGCAACGGTTCGCGATGTCGGGCTACCTCGGGACGATGGGTTTCGGGCTTCCCGGGGCGATCGCCGCGAAGCTTGCCTATCCTGATGCGACCGTCGTCTGCATCACCGGGGACGGGGGATTTTCCATGGTTATGGCTGACTTTGTCACGGCGGTCAAGTACGGCCTCCCCTTGGTCGTGGTGATCTTAAACAACCATGAACTTGCCATGATCCGGGAGGAGCAGCGAGAAGCGAATTATCCGCCGTACGGCACCGAACTCACGAACCCCGACTATGCTCTCTATGCAGAGTCCTGCGGCGGCGCCGGGATTCGGGTGACCAGGCCTCTGGACCTCCCCGATGCAGTTCGGCGAGCACTCATGATGGACAAGCCCGTTGTAATAGATATCGAGACCGACCCGAAACGGTTTGAGTGACTCCCTGGTGCACGAATCTTAGGGGTTGGGTTGCAGCGGGCATCGGGCGGGTGCGGCATGGTGCCCGCCCGAAACCTATAAATGTCCCCCGCGGGAATGGGGTTCCGAGGGTAATGTGAACATCCCGGCCATAGATGCTGCATCCGCGGTCTCTGTGCCGGGTATATGCGGATCGCCGGACGTTGATCCGGGTGGGAGCACGGGAATTTGCTCCACGCTTAAGGGCTCCGTGGGTGCCCGTTCAATCATGGGCACCCATGGAGGGATGTGCAGTGAACCGGAACGCTCCGGTTCGCCGCTCTTCTTCTGACTGTTGAAAATTCATAGCGTCCAGTGAGGCGGACTGTTCAAAAATAATTGGAGTTTGGTTACTCCTCGCAGAGGTAGTCGTAGAGGAATGCGGCGAGCACAGCACCGACGATGGGGCCGATGATGTAGATCGGGAAGAACTCCCAGAGGCTCTGGCCGGCAAGCAGCCAGTCCCCAAGGAAGGGGCCGAACGTACGGGCGGGGTTTAACGATGCACCGGTCAGGTTCCCGACCGTCGTGATGATCCCCGCGACCGCGAGACCCACCACAAGCCCGGCAAAGCCCGGCGTGGCCCGTTCGTCGACTGCGGCGCCCATGATGACGAGCATCAGGAGGAATGTTCCGATAGCCTCGATGACGATCGCCTGCAGGTAACCGATGCCGGGGAACGGCGTCGTCGCCCCAAGCCCGCCGATCGTGACGGCATCCGGGCCGACGACCCAGGCAAGGAGCAGGCTTGCTGCCGCGGCGCCGATCAGTTGCGCGACGATGTACGGGACGACGTCGCGGCCGGGGAGCCGGCGGGTCGCAAAGAGGGCTATCGTCACCGCCGGGTTGATGTGGCACCCCGATATCCTCCCGAATGCGTAGATCGATCCGGCGATGGCGATACCGAAGGCGAGCCCGATCGCGAGCCAGTCTCCAAGCCCACCGAGCGCACCGATCCCTATGTTGAAGGGGGTCGCCGGGGTCGTCCCCGCAGCGAGCATCAGCGTGACGACCGCGGCGCCGGTACCGAAGAAGACGAGTATGAACATTCCGACGGCTTCGGCGAGGCAGCGTTTTCCAAGGGATATGGTCATGGTTTCACCAGTACGTGAGATACTCCTTTTTGGTCTAGTCCAAAAAATGGGTTTTAAGTGCCTTTACTTCCCATACAGGGCGTTGTAGCACTCGGGACAGAGAATCCTCGGCAAGGGAGTCTTTACGCGTTTGCTTGGGAGCGGGTAGCCCCCCTCCCAGACATCGATGTCCTTTCGGACGATATGATCCATGCAGAGTCCCATCCCGCAGACGATGCAGATCGCGACTGCATCGCTATCCTTCCCCTCAAGGGCGCAGTAGTAGCACTTCATGCCCTCTCTTCCTCTAGACCGCCTCTCTCCACTGGCAGTACGGGTGTCGCCGATCGACCAGACATGCCGAGGCGCAGTTCTTGCAGGCCCGCACCGGAGCGGCTGCCGTCTCCTTCTCGAGAGCGATGATGTTCGTCATCATCGTTGCAGTCACGGGCTCGCTCGTCAGGAGGCACGGGTAGTCGGCGAGGCTCATCAGGGCGGCGAACCGGACCGTTATGGCGCAGGCCGGGTAGACGTACCACTGCGGATTCATCAGCACTTCGTTCTTGCGGATGGGTGTAAGATCGACGGGGTACTTGCCGACCCGGGGGATCAGTTCCTCGCCGGACCCGTTCGCGCCCCGTTCTGCCTTATCGAGGATCTTCCACCCGCGGTAGATCATGTCCATGAAGTCGCAGTTGTGGAGTTCCACCGCCGCGCCCCGGTCGGGGTAGACCTGGACATAGTTGTGGAACCTCTTCGTGAGCAGGTCGACGACCATGGGGGCGTTGAACCCATCGAGTTCGAGGAGGTACTCAGCCGCTGCGGCCGAAGCACCGGTTGCAAGATTGAGGACGTCCCAGTAACTCTTGTAGGCATCGAGTGAGTTTCGCAGCGTCGACTCCATCACATCGGTGACCGCCTCGATCGTCGCCATCACGACGTCGTCCTTACACATGTTGAAGGTCGACTGGGCGATGTGGTGTGCGACATCGCCGACACTGTAGGCGGGAACGGTCAGGATGTTGCCGTAGTGGACACCATCATCGATGGCTGCCTTGACGGTCGTCTCCATCCGCCGACGGTACTCGGCCATGTATTTCCTCGGGTCAAACGACGTCATCCCGGCTTCATCCATCAGCTCCGCCTGGGCTTCTACCGGTTCGCGGTAGAGTTTCTGCATGATCGCGATCTCTTTCTTCGTCGCCTCAGCGGGGGTATCCCCAGCTTCGAGGGCTTTAGAGAAGGCGTCGCCGAGCCCGTAGGAGGTGTTCATACCCCAAGATTTGGCGGCGAGAATGGCGCGCTTGTGCTCGACCGGGATATCGGTCTTCTGGAGTATGCGGTTCACCACGTTGCTCGTGCTCCCCGGCATCAGAGCGAAATCGACGACGCAGGTAGGACCGTAGAACCCGCCGTAGTGGCGCACCGATTCCAGACCGATCAGGGCCTCTGCATCGGCGATTGCCTGGATGAATGTATCAACGCTCTTTGCGAACGCTTCGTCCTGATCCTTTAAGATCTCAAGCACCACGGGTGTCTGGTAGTGCTCGACGAAGGGGTCGTCTTCGGGACGGACTGTCTTTGTGAGGCTCTTGAGGATCTCGTAGTGCGAGACTACCGAGTTCTTGTGGAGGTCGATGACTGCTTGGCTCTGGTCCCCGATCGCCGTCATCTTCTTCGCCACGTCGACGTAGGGTTTCGTGTCCTCGATGACGAACTTCTGACCGCGTTTCGCCCTTACCGTCTCCACGTCCGCCCGCTGGGCGGCCATGGCCTCATTTATCATCTTTTCGTAGAGTTCTCTCATATACGATCACCTGGTAACTTCCACTGTCCGGTCTTCGGACAGTCAGTCTGAATGTGCGATACATACGGGGGTCCCTGCTGGACCCCCGGAGTCCGGCAGACAATTCCCAGGAGGGAGAATGCTGACAGTTGCTTGGGATACTGGAGCGGGATTGAAATTTCGGAAATACGGTATCGGCCCGTGCACCCTCCCTCTCGCCTTCGAATCCCGATAGATACTCGTCGATCGGTGACTTGGGTCGTTTAAGGATATATGTTTTGTGTCGTAGTCCGGGCTCAGGGCTCCTCTTAGAAAAAAAAGTCATTCCGGGCCATCGATTTTTCTTTGATCTTCGGCCCCGTCGCTTAATGCCATTCCTCAAGTATCAAAACCAGGCATCCAGGGTCTTCTGCGCCGCCTTCACCGAGACCTTGGCGAGAGCGCTTCTGACGCGGTCTTCGGAGAAGTCGTAGCGCCCGCAGAGCATCTCAACGACCCCCTCCACGTCCGGAGCCCTCCACTCGAGGGTGTAATCGTCGGTGACCGGAGGGCTAAGGAAGAACTCCCGAATTGGATCGGGATCGAACTCGGGCTGCTTTTCGGCTATCACCGAGTCAAACGCGCCGCTTCGCACGATCTTCAGGGCCGTCTTGCCCCCGATGCCCCGGATGCCCGGGTTAAAGTCCGTTCCTACCAGGATCCCGATCTCGATCAACTGCTCCCTTGTCACGCCCAGGCATTTTTGGAGGGCTGATAAGACGATTCGTTCGGGATTCACCGTGATCGTCCGCCCTCTGATCTTTCGCCGGCCGCTGACCGTGAGGTTCCTCACCAGGACCGGAGAGCCGAAGAGGAGCGAGTCGTAGTCCTGGGAGACGGAGTAGGTGACCTTCCCTTCCTGAACCATGTATGCTGCCTGCGCCTCGCCCTCGCTTGGCGCCTGCACCCAGGGGATCCCGAGCAGGTCGAGGAGTTCATGGGACGACGTGATGACATGGCTGTCGATCCGGGATGATGCGCTTGCCTGCCGGTAAGCCTCCTCCATGTCTCCCTCCCGGAGCGCTGCCTTCCAGGCCTCGTCGGCCTTTGTGCGGGCGAGGCGCCGCTCTTCAATCGTCTCCTGTTTGAATTCCGGCGGTTTTCCATCAAAGACAAAGACGGGTTTGATGCCCATCTCCAGGAAGTTGACCGTTCGAAAGAGGATACCGGAGAGATGCGATGTGATCTCTCCTGCATCATTCATTAACGGAGTCCCGTCGGGCTGCCGGATGATCGAGAGGAACTGATAAAGCGCGTTGTGCGCATCCACTGCCGCAGTGCCGGAGAGTTCATCCCACGTCAGCGTCTCTTTACAGTCTGCCAGGATATCGCGGATAGCAACGCCCATGATACCTTACTCATGAGAAGGGAAGAGGCCATTAAGGTGGCGATCCGTATTACCGGTACATCCGCCGGGAGAGCCCGTCGACGATCTCTTCGATGTGGCTCACGGTATTCTCGTATTTGGCCGTCATCGTCTTCCCCATCTCTTCCATATTCACCCGTATGGTGCGCTCCCGCTGTGTGATACTCTCTTCAAGGCTCACAATCTTCATACCGAGCGAGATGAGCAACCCTCCAAGGGAGAGCATCATGAACGTTGCGGCAATCGCTATCGTCAGATCCTGCCAGAACCGCATGACCAGCACAACGGTCGAGATCACCATCACGATAGTGAGAACAATGTCGATGATGAGTTCGCGAATCTCCATATTTTAAAGTGATGAGGATGCATTAATTAACCTACCTAAAGTGAATGGAGTCCTGTTATGAAGATACGCGACTGGCTGCCAATTCTCGGGATGCCCATCATGCTCCTTGCCGTCCAGATCCTTGCTATCGTACTCGTCATGCCCATGCAGGCGGCAGGGCTTGTGGCGTTCGAAGACCCAGAGTCGGTCGCAAATCCCCTGTTTTTCATAGGGATACTGCTTGTATTCACACTCTTTCTGCTCCTCCTGATGCGGTTTGGAGGGCAGCGCTTCATTGCCGTCATCGTCGGTTTTGCGCTCTTTATGACCTTCCTCTACATCTTTTCGTCACTCTCCCTCCTCGTGCTCGGGACCACTGATGCTGCGGCTATTGTCGCGCTCGTCGGCGCAGGAGCCGCGACGGCGCTCCTCTACTTCTACCCTGAATGGTACGTCATCGATATTCTTGGCGTCCTGATATCCGCGGGCGTAGCTTCCATATTCGGGATATCTCTCGCAATTCTACCGGTGCTCGTGCTGCTCGTGTTGCTCGCGGTCTACGATGCCGTATCGGTCTATCGGACAAAGCATATGATTACGCTTGCCGAAGGCGTCCTCAAGACAAAAGCGCCCATCATGGTCGTGGTCCCGAAGAGAGCGGACTACTCGTTCCGGCGGGAGGGCCTCACTATGACGGAAGGGGAAGAGCGCGGCGCGTATCTCATGGGGATGGGCGACCTCATCATGCCCTCCATCCTCGTCGCGTCCTCGCATACGTTTGCAGGCGCCCCCCCGGTCCTCTGGATCCTCTCCGCCCCGACGATCGGCGCGATGGCGGGCTCGCTCGCCGGCCTTGCCGTGCTGCTCTTCTTCGTCAACAAGGGCAAACCCCAGGCGGGGCTGCCGCCGCTAAACGGCGGTGCTATTGCTGGTTTTCTGATTGGAGCGGTCCTCGCGGGCTCGCTTTCTTGGATTCCTTTCGGTATGTGAGCAAGAGGTCGAGGACCTCGTCCACCCCCTCGCCGGTGAGGGTGGACATCGTCGGGTATCCTTCGATTGCGCGGATATCCGCCTTGTTTACGACCGTGAGAATCGGAACCTCGACAAGCCGGCGGATCTCGTCCAAGAGTCGGACCTGGTTCTCTATCGAGTATCCGCAGTGTTCGCTTGTATCAATGATGAAGAGGACGAGATCGGCCGTGTTGATGATGGCGCTCACCGCTTGCCGCTCGATGGGGTTCCTCTCCTCCGCCGGGCGCTCGAGGACTCCGGGCGTATCGATGAACTGGATTCGTTCGTGTCTCCCGATATCGCGGTGGCCAACGATGATCCCCTTGGTGGTGAAGGGATATGCCGCAATCTCTGGCTCCGCCGTGGAGACAAGCCTGATGAACGAGGATTTCCCGACGTTCGGAAACCCTGCCACCACGATGGTGAACTCATCTTCGCTCACGTGCGGGAGTTTGCGCAGGATGTTTCGGGCTTCGTTTAAGAATATGAGGTCATCTTCCACCTGATGGACGATGGAGGCGATGCGGGCAACGGCCTGCCGCCGTTTCCGGTCAGTCTCCCCTCCTGACCGCATACTGCGGGCATAACCGGAGCCGACGGTCCTGGCCTGGTCGGCCGCCCAGGAGACGGCGCCGAGGGACTTTTTAATCCGGTCGAGGGAGATGAGGATATCGGCCACCTCGCGGTAGAAGGGAGGGAGGCGCTCGAAACTCGGAAACGAACTGACCACGCTCTTCAACTTATCGTGGATGGCGCTCGCGACCGCTCTCACAAACTCCTCGTTTGCTCTATCGACATTTGTCTTCAGTTTCTTCTTGGCAGCTGCCCTGCGAAGACTGCGGTCGAGCACTTCGTCCGCTGTCGGAACGGTCGGGATAGTTTCGAATTCCACTGCAAGCACAACCTAATGTATTTAAACAACATATTATGACTGATAACTATGGATCTCTCTCCGATTCAGAAGGACATCTTGATTACTTTAATTACTCTATATCATCAGTCCTCCCACTCTATAAAAGGTGAGGAGATCGCGGATGTACTGAAGCGCAACCCCGGTACTGTTCGCAACCAGATGCAGGCATTAAAAGCATTGGGGCTTGTCGACGGCGTGCCCGGCCCCAAAGGCGGTTACAGCCCGACTGCACGTGCATACAAGGAACTGAATCTGGGAGACCTCGAGCACCAGTCCGAGGTGCCGATCTTTCGCGACGGTGAGAAGGTGAAGGGTGTCCGGGTCGCTGAGCTCGATTTCACCACTCTCTGCCATCCGGACCTCTGCCACGCGATGGTCCGGATCATCGGGAGCGTGAAACTCTTCCGTGTCGGGGATATGGTCTCTATCGGGCCCACACCGGTGAATAAACTCCTTGTCCGGGGTGAGGTCTATGGAATGGATGAAAACCTGCAGGCGCTTCTTATCAGCGTCGCGGAGATGATATCCCTTCCGAAACAGGCGATCAAGCACTACATGAGCACACCGCTTCTGACCCTGCCGGTCTCCGCCACCCTTCGTGACGCAGTTCACCTCTTTAATCTCCACCGTATCCACGGTGCCCCGGTGATTGGGGATAATGGCGATCTTGCGGGCATCGTGACGCTGAGCGATATCGCTCGCGCTCTGGACGAAGGGTTGAGTATGGATGCGCCCGTTGCACAGATTATGACCCCCGATGTGGTGATGGTGCCGTCATCAATCCGACTCTACGAACTCGTTAGACGATTCAAAGAACGAGAGATTGGGAGATTGATTGTAGTCGAGGATGGTAAGCCCGTTGGGATCGTTACTCAGACCGATATTATTCGGGTCTTTCCCTCACTTTGATACCCTCCCCGTTCTGAATTTGTCACTTCAACCCCTCTGCTGACGGATAAGTATTTATATGAGAATACCTATGGTGCTTCTGTAAAACGAGCTCTGTTTGAGAGTACAATGAACAGAGCTCAATGAAAAGGGGGGAATAAGATCATGACTGATATACCTCTGGCACCAGTTGGGAGAATCGTGAAGAAATCCGGCGCGGAGCGAGTTAGTTCCGATGCCAATGAAGAACTTGCAAAGTTAATGGAGCAGTACGCGTCGAGAATCGCAAAAGAGGCGATTAAACTCGCAGGTCATGCAGGCAGAAAGACAGTCAAAGCAACAGATGTTCGGATGGCCGCCGAGACTGTTAAATGAAACAATTCTAACTTCTATTTTTCGGCCAGGGCAAACCCTTTGGGCGGCTTTTTTGCAGATATTCCTCTTGAAATCCGCATAGATCCTCCTCAATCGTCAATCCCGGTCTTTCTTGGGGTATGACCAGCACGATCCGGAATTCATCCGGGTGTTCTCAACCCTCATTCTAATTCCGGAACGCCGCATTTAAAGGATATTTGGGAAATTTAAAAGTTTAAATAGTAAAAAGACCTCAAACTCTGTATGAGCAAAACCTTCTGCCGGACCCTTGCAAAGAAAAGAGTAATGAGTAACGATGGCATGCTCATTGGAACTCTCAAGAACATCATGGCCGATCTCAATACCGGGCAGATAATTGACCTGATCGTCAAACCGGATGAGACATTCAGGACTGATGGTTACCGAATGGATGGGGACAAGATGCTCGTTCCGTTCGAGGCGGTAAAGGATATAAAAGATTATATTGTTGTCGACCGTTATCTGCTGAAGAGATCGGGATAATACTTCTTTACCGCCTCTACGAACCCCTCTCCGTACATCCCCTGTGAGACCCAGTCTGCCGCCGATTGCGTCAGTGCCGGGGCATTTCGTACTGCGACTCCAACTCCGGCGGCTCTGAGCATCTCGATGTCGTTCTCCGAGTCGCCGATAGCCATCATCTCGTCCGGGTGAATCCCCAGCTCTCCGGCGAGTTCCCGGAGCGCCGTTCCCTTGTTGACGCCGAGAACCTGGAGGTGGATCGCAAACCCGGTGTCGAGCACCCGGACGGGGAGGTGACGGTCGCGGATGATCGCCCTCGCTTCATCGGCGTCGATGTTCCGGGCAAAGGCCACATCGGCGAACCGGTACTGCGCGCCAAAAAGTTCGAGTTCAATACCCTTCTCGGCAAAATAATCCCTGAGTTCTTCAAACGCAGCAAGACAGACTTTCTGGTCACCGGAGATGTTGAGCGTACCTGAGAATGTCCTCCGATAGACTCCTCCGTTCTCGCCGATGATGGTCCCGTCCGTCCCAATCATCTTGCAGAGCCCGTCCATGAAGCAGACGGTGTTGCCGCTTGCAAGCACCACTGTGATCCCGGAATCGACGAGCGTCCGGATGGCCTCGATGGCGGCGGTATTGATCCGCCGCCGTCTGTCGGTTATGGTGCCGTCGACGTCCGTGACAAGCGCCTTTAACACGGTTTGAGCCCTGCCTGCTCGACTACGAATGCCGCTTCGCCTTCGGGGAGGTTGGGACTGTCCACCAGGCGGGCTACCCGCTTTCCTCCCTTGCTCTTGCGCAAGTATATCCGGAAGGTTGCAGTGTGCCCGACGATGTTGCCGCCGATAGGCTTCGTGGGGTCGCCGAAGAGGACGCCGGGGTTCGACATCACCTGGTTGGTCACGAGACCGACTGCATTGTGGTCGTCGAGCAGTTTTAAGAGGTCGTGCATGTGGCGGTTCAGCTTCTGCTGCCGGGGGGCGAGGGTGCCGCGCCCTGCATACTCCGAACGGAAGAGCGACGTCAGGGAGTCGATAACGAAGAGCCTGATCGGGTAGTCGGACTTACGCAGGTCGTTTGCTAACTCGCGTGCGGTATCGAGGAGCAGCATCTGATGGTCGGAGCTGTGTGCCCGGGCGACGTGGATCCGCTCGAGGACCTCGTCAATCGATCCTATATCGGCTTCTTCGGGGAGTCCGTTGACCATCTGCTCGATACGCTCCGGACGGAACGTGTTCTCGGTATCGATATAGACGACGCCGCCGTGCAGCCCTCCGATTTCTTCGGGGAGCTGGACGTTGACGGCCATCTGGTGTACGATCTGGCTCTTTCCAGACCCAAATTCTCCGTAGACCTCGGTTATCGCCTGTGTCTCGAAACCCCCGCCGATCAGTTCATCGAACTCGGGAACCAGCGTCTTGAGTTTCTGGACGTCCTTTCTCTTGTCGAGGATATCCCGGCCCGTCTTGAAGCCTCCGATATCCGCCATCTTGCGGGCGGCAAGGATCAACTTCTTTGCGGTCCCCTCACCGATCTCCGCTGCTTCGGCAAGATCCGCTGTGATAGCCGTTGCAACGCTTTCGACGGTCCCGTAACCGGCTTCGCGGAGTTTTTCTGCAGTGGCCGCCCCGACGCCGGGCAAATCTTCAAGATCAATCTCTGACATCTCAATCCTCACTTGATCTCTATGGTGTGTTCCGTTACGTTACACTAAGAGTCTATAGCGTGAGACATAAAGGTCGCTCGCCGTGCGGGGTGAAAGTGAAGATCGGGATCAGGGCTTCTCGTTGAGCCGATCCAGGCGTGACTGCAACGCGTCCCGATCGGGAGTTATGCTCTCCAGATGGCTTATTTGGATAACCCCCCGATAAACGGTTCCTCTCGCGCGCACCAGGTATCCGACCGGCAGGGGCTCGGCAAGGAGGTAGCAGGCATCGGCGGTCTCGAGAGCCGTCCCCTGTCGGGTTGGGATGATCGTCCCTTCGACCTCCACCTCCACCTCTTCTTTAGCAAGGATAACGAGGGCGCTTCCCCAGGAGACATGCACCTCAAGATCGCCGTATCGACCTTTCCGGGCGCTCACGTTGTAGACTTCGAGCGTGTCACCGACTGCCAGATGCTCTTCTGCCTTCTCGCCCCAGATGACGACCGGGATCTCCCCGGTCCGGTCGGCGATGACCAGGTTCCGGACCAAAGACTGCCTCCCGCTCCGCGTGACAAATGAGCGGGCGGGCTGCACCTGCACAACCGTGCCGGAAAGAGAATAGGCCCCCCCTTCCTCGACGTCGGCGATGGTATCCAGCGGGACGACGATCTCCCGCTCCGTTCGGGTGATGGAGCCCGCTTCGCCGAGGCTGTACTCTATTCCCTTCTCCCCATCCTTGACAGCGGCACCGCGGATGACGACCGTCTCCCCCGCACGGAACCCCTCTAGAATAGCGGGAGCCCAGACGACGAGCCGAAAGACTCCCTCTTCGTTCCCGATCACCGCTTCGACCATCTCTCCCGGGGTTCCATCGCGCCTCGTGAATGCCCGCGGGCTCCCGAGGGCGATGAGCCTCACTTCGAGATCTTCTCTCGAACTTTGGGGTGCAGAGGTCTCCGCCTCATCGCAGGTGATCTCGCACGCCGCCTCCTGGGCCGCAACGACGGTGACGTCGGGGATCTTCCCGCGCCCCTTCGGCCTGCCGAGGACCTCAAGGACGTCGCCTACCCCGATCTCGGCAATCCCACCGGCCTTCTCGTCCCAGAGGGTCAGCCTGGCCCTGCCGGTCTCATCGCCCACCAGCACGTTCGCGACAAGGCCGGTCGTGCCGTCTGGCCGCTCGAATTCCCGGGGCTCCTCGATGGAGAGGACCTTTCCAAAGAAGCAGGCGAGGCTCGAAGCCCCGGCAAGGTCGCGTATACGAACATGCGAACGGCCGAGGTCTTTTACGACCAGCATAGCCGCCGTCTGTTCGTCGAGGAGGTCTCCCGACTCCGCTACCTTCTCCTCCACCCGTCGTTCGAACTCCTCCTTTCCGAGGAGATCGTCGACCAGAAGGTAGTGGAACTTCACGTCTGCCGCTCCGCGCCTACTCCTGCCAGGGCACCGTCACCATGGTGGCGGTCAGGTCCTCGATCGTCTCGGCACGGCGCATCAGGGCTGCCTCCTTGCCTGCAAGGAGGACTTCGGCGCACCGCGGGCGGCTGTTGTACTGGGACGACATCGCAAACCCGTAGGCCCCGGCGTCGAGCACCGCGATGATGTCGCCTGCTGCAAGTTCGGGGAGCATCCGGTCTTTCGCGAGGATGTCGCCCGTCTCGCAGATCGGTCCCGTGACGGAGTACTCGGAAACGGCTGGGGCGTCGGCTTTGTTCGCCGCCACGACCTCGTGGTAGGAGTCATACATCGTCGGCCGGATCAGGAGATTGAACCCGGCATCGACGTTCGCGAAGGTCTTGTGAGCGGTCTTCGTGGAGTTGACCCTTGTTAGGAGGATCGTTGAGTCGGCGACGAGCCACCGGCCCGGTTCGACCCAGAACTCGGGCTCTATCCCGAGTTCTTTGATGCCGCGGAGGAAGACCGGCATCACCGCTCCCGCGTAGTCCTCAGGCGTCGGGGCCCGGTCCGTCTCCCGGCGGTAGGGGATCCCGAGGCCGCCTCCGATATCGATGAACGCGGGATCGACCCCGATATCGAGGAGGTCGCGGGCGACGTCGATCAGCACCTCGACCTCGCGGGCGAAGGGTTCCACGGCGAGGATCTGCGAGCCGATGTGGCAGTGGATCCCGACGGGGTTCACGTTCTCAAGCGCGAGCGCCTCGCGGTAGGCATCGAGGATCTGCCCGGCCGGAATGCCGAACTTGCTCGTCGCAAGCCCAGTTGCGATCTTCGGGTGGGTTGGGACATCGATTGCGGGGTTGACCCTGAAGGCGATCTCGACGGTCTTTCCCGCCTCTTTCGCTACGGCGTCAAGCTGCCGGAGTTCGTCGACCGAGTCCACCGAGACCCGGATCCCCTTCTCGACCGCGAGGGCATGGTCCGAGGGAGTCTTTGAGCTCCCGTTGAAGAGGAGCGACTCTGGCCGCATCCCTGAGGCGAGGGCGAGGGCGACCTCTCCTGCGGAGAAGACGTCCGCCCCTGCGCCCATCGATGCAAGGGTCTTGAAGACCGCGAGGTTGCCGTTCGCCTTTGCGGCGTAGAGGATGCGGACCTTTTTGTAATGGGCGGTGAGTGCGCCGGAGAGGCGCTGGAAGTTCTCGCGGATCCTGTCCTCGCTCGTGACGTAGAGCGGGGTGCCGAACCGTTCGGCAAGGCCCACCGTATCGTGCTCGCCGATCCAGAGGTGGCCGTCCCTGACCGAGAGGTGGGGTGGGAGGATCACAGGTCAAGCCCCCGCATCCGGTCGACCGCCTCGTTGATCCGCTCGATCGACCTGGTGATTGCGAACCGGACGAATCCTTCGCCGTTCTTGCCGAAACCTACTCCGGGGGTCGCGACGATCCCGGCCTGGTCGAGGAGTTTTGCAGCAAACGCCATGCAGTCGTCGACCGGCGCCCAGACGTAGAAGGTCGCCTTCGGCGCCTTGACGTCAAGCCCGATCTCGGTAAGCCCTTTCACAAGCGCGTCCCTGCGCTCCTGGTAGATCGCGCAGGCGTTCGCGACACAGTCCTGGGGGCCGGTAAGCGCGGCGATTGCGGCGTGCTGGATGGCGTCGAAGGCCCCGGAGTCGACGTTGGTCTTGACCCGGCCAAGCCCTGCGACAATATCGGCGTTCCCGCAGGCCATCCCGATCCGCCACCCGGTCATGTTGTAGGTCTTTGAGAGCGAATGCATCTCGATGCCCACCTCCATTGCGCCGTCCACCTCAAGGAACGAGGGCGCCCGGTAGCCGTCGAAGGTGATCTCGGAGTAGGCGTTGTCGTGGACGACGACGATGTTGTGCTCGCGCGCAAACTCGACGACCTCCTCAAAGAACGAGAGGGGCGCCGTGGCGGCGGTGGGGTTGTTTGGATAGTTGATGAACATCAGTCTTGCCTGCTTCACGACGTCGGCGGGGATATCCTCGAGCACCGGGAGGAAGTTGTTCTCCGCGAGAAGAGGCATCTCGTAGACCTTTCCTTCGGCAAAGAGCGTGGAGGTCTTGTAGACGGGGTAACCGGGGTCGGCGGCGAGGACGTATTCTCCGGGGTTGACAAAGGCCTCGGCTATGTGAGCGATGCCTTCCTTCGACCCGATGAGCGCGAGGGTCTCTTTCTTCGGGTCGAGGTCGACCCCGAACCGGGCCCGGTACCATTGGGCAACCGCTTCGCGGTAGGCGAGCATACCCGCGTAGGAGGGGTAGTGATGGTTCTTTGGATCGCGGGCTGCCTCACAGAGCGCCTCCACGATGTGCGGGGGAGTTGGGAGGTCAGGGTCGCCGACACCGAGGTCGATGACGTCGACACCCTGGCGCAGTTTCTCCTCTTTCATCTCGTCAATGCGTGCAAAGAGATACGGGGGAAGGTTATCCATGCGTCTTGAGTACATTGCCAGAATGGTTTCGCATGGAACCCTATCTAATTTCTTGCTTGCCCCCGGGGTGCTTTCCGTGCCGGTAATGCAGTTACGGTAGCAGACCCGACGCTCCGGTGGATACAAACTCTCCGGTGGAGCGCAAACCCAGCATATGAGATGGCGCGGGAAGGCAGGTGGCGGCGGCTCTCGGGGCTCTCCCGGCCGCGAAGGTGCACGACTTGAGCCCTTGCAAGCCATGCCTTCCGGACCACGATCAACGATTACCGAACCCATAGAGGGCTTTCTCCCTGGGAGATGGATAGGGTGGGTGCTCCGGCTCCCGTCCCGCGAACGGTTAAATACGGGCGATGCGAAGTTAAATTCATGGCTCTCCCGGAATACGTTGTGGTCTTCTGTACGGCCCCCGCAGATGAGTCGGAGGCAATAGCAGAGGCAATCATTGATGCACGCCTGGCAGCCTGCGTGAATATCACCGGTGTGCGGTCTCTCTTCCGGTGGGAGGGGGCGGTCGAGGAGGAATCCGAGCATCTCCTGATCATCAAGACCCGGTCGGATCTGCTCGACGCACTTGTTGCGCGGATCAAGGGCCTGCACAGTTATGAAGTCCCGGAGATCATCGCCCTCCCCATCATCGGCGGTTACGCGCCTTACCTAGACTGGATACAGGAGGCGACATCCTGATGCAGATCGTCTGCCGCGCCGGGATCCAGGTGACGGGTGAAGATGCACGGGAGGTTCACGATGACATCATCGTCGAGGACCATGTGCGGCTCTTCTTAAACGGAGAGTTCCTCACGGCCCTGGTGGCGAGCTACGACCGGCTCGCCGACCTCGGGGCCGGGTTCGTCATCACCGAGGGGCTGGCGGAGAGGGTCGATTCGGTGGAGGTCGACGGGAAGGATATCTATATCTCCGCCCCGGCGAGAAAGGAGTTCCAGCTTGAGACTGAGTCTTCCGGTGGCTCCCGCGTGGTCGGCGAACCGCGATCCGTCGCATCGTCCATAACCATAACGGCCGACGGCGTCCGCGCGGTCACGGCGGCGATCGAGTCGGATGTCTGGCGGAGAACCGGCGGCGTCCACTGCTCGGTTCTCTTCTGCGACGGCGAACTCATCACCCGGGCCTGCGATGTCGGGAGGCACAACACCGTCGATAAGGTCGTGGGCTATGCGGCCCTCCAGGGGCTTGACCGGTCCAGGTGCATCCTCGGCTGCACAGGCCGGCAACCGGCTGGGATGGTCGCGAAGGCGGCGAATGCGGGCATCCCGATCGTCGTCTCCCGCGCCGCCTCGACCGACCGGGGGATCCTCACGGCCGAGAGAGCGGGAATCACATTGATCGGCTTTTCGCGGGGGGAGCGGTTCACCATCTATACGCACCCTGAGCGGGTGCCTGACGTCTTTGAACGCCTAAAGAAGGCTTAATCATGAGAGAAAACGACAACAACGAAAAGACTGCACTCATCCTGCTCGGGTGCCCGCAGGTGCCCGTCCAGACGAGCATGGCGCTCTATCTCGCGCATGCGCTGAACCAGCAGGGTATCCGGCCGGTGATTGCCGGAACGACGGCTGCGCGGAAGTTAATGGAGGTGGCCGACCCGGGCCGGTATTACATCTCGGAGATGGCCGATCTTGACGATACTATCGATGCGATCACGGAAAAAGAGCGAGATTTCGACCTCTGCTTCGTCTTCATCCACAACGATTCAGGGATTGCGTATGCAGGCACCATGGCCTACATATCAACAGCGCGGTTGTATGCGGTTCTCTTCGGGGAGCACGCCGACGATCTCGCCGGCGAGATCGAGTTCCCCTGCGAGATCGTCGCGGCGAAGGCCGTGCACAACCCCATGCCGCTGAAGCGGAGACTTGACGAGGTGATGCAGCAATGGGCGGCTGTCTCGAAGCACTGAAACCCGAGATCATCCTCTCCCAGTCCTCATTCAAGGAGGCGCGGGAGTATATCAAGAAGAACGTCAAAGAATACCACGAGGTCGAGCCGGGCTATAAGATATTCGACGTCCACATCATCGGCGTCCCGCCGCTCTATATCGGCGTGGAGGGCGAGCACCTCATCTTCCCCTACACCAAACCCTGCCACGGAACGTTCGTGGTGAAGGTCCCGGGCGGAGAGGAGATCGCGCGGCTGCGGGCGAGGAAGAAGTAACCGTCTCTATTTTCCAAAAAAAAGTAGACGAGTTTTTGAGCCGTCTCAATCGTAATCCCGGGAGAGTCCCGGGTTCTGCCGCCGCCTCCACCAGCGGCGGACCAGATAGCCTCCGGCGGCAAGCACCAGGATCAACAAACCGATAAGGGCGAAGGTCCCGAGCGGGATCTCGGGCGCCGGCTCGCCGGCCGGAGCGGCCGTGGTCTGCGTCGCGGTGGGTTCTGCCGTCGCTGTCGGGGTAGTTGCGGGCTCCTCGGGCTGCTTGATCCCCGTGATCGCAGAGAGCCCGAACCCGGGACTCGTCGCCGTGAAGGTGGCCGATGTCCCGGTGATTTCCACGACCGTCGTCGGGAGCGCCTCCCACGCCGTGCCGTTGTAGCGGTACATCACCATCTCCTCTGCGGTGAGGTTGTGCTCATCGAGCCACGCGACCGGGACGGTGAAGGTGATCGTCGCCCCGGTGATCGTCTCGAACCGGGCCGGCACCAGGTTGATGTACTGGTACGGGATGCCCGGCACCGGGGGGATCCCGGAGCCCGGGGAGGACTGCGCCCAACCGGTGACGATCAGCCTGGAGAGCCCCGTGCCGGTGACATTGACCTTGCTCACGGCCGAGTCGCCGCCCACGTTGTAGCCGTCCGGCCCGCCCGTCTTGCCGCCACCACCACCACCACCGTGGCTCGGCTGGCTGGTCGGGGTCGGCGTGGGTGCGGCGGAGACCCAGATGTAGTCGGTCCTGGTGCTCGTGTTGCTCCCCGCCGCATTGCTGACCGTCAGGCTGACCGTGTAATTCCCGGCGGCGGCGTAAGTGTGCGTGACGTTCCTCTCCGCCGCGTCCGTGGTGTTGTACCACGTACCGTCCCCGAAGGACCTGTTCCAGACGATCGGCGATCCGGTGGAGGTGTCGTTGAACTGCACGGCAAGTGGGGCGGTGCCGGAGGTCTGGTTGGCGGTGAAACTAGCCGTTGGGGGGACCGGATCCGTGACTGTGATGTTCATTCGCGTGGCGTTGTAGCCGCCGTTGTTGTATACCTGCAGGGTTACCGTGTAGGTGCCCGGTGTGGTGTAGGTGTGCGTGGGGTTCCGGTCGTTCGATCCTGCGGTCTTAAGGCGCCAGACGTCGCTCAGGCCGCGGTCTCCTTCTCCATAGCCGCCGGAGAACGCCGGGCCCCGCCGGCCGCACACGATACCGCCGTCCCCCAAACCGCGGCATCGGTCCTGACCCGGCACACCCAAAGAATGAGGTATAAATCTCCCAGAGGAGGTACTACAAGTTAATGAATACCCGGTCGCGGGCATGGCCGCGCGCGGCGGTTAGCCTTTCTCGGCCGGAACAGATGCGTTTGCGCCGATACGTGCGGGTACCGGGCCTGGATGCGAGTGAGACCATGAGTGAACCCTTAAGCGTGCTGCTGATCGGGAAGAGTCCCGATAATCTCCGGGAGATTCTCCGCGAGTTCGGGCGTGAGGTTGAGTTGATCCACTGCGAGCGCTCGGAGGACGGGCTTACTGCGGTTTCGGGGGGTGGAACCGATGTGGTGCTCCTCGACCTCGATCATCTGGGGGACCCGGAAGCGACGGCCTTCGACCATCTGCGGGAAGTAGCGCCGGAAATCCCGGTAATCGTGCTTGCCGCGGCTGGAGATGACCCTGCCGTCCTCCGTGCTATGGAGTGCGGCGCGCAGGATTATCTGGTCAAAGGAAAGACTGATGCGGAACTCTTCTCCCGGGCCGTCAGGTATGCGCAGGAGCGGAAGCGGATGGAACTCGCGCTCCGCCGCTCAGAGGCGATGTACCGGAGACTGGTCGAGAATCTCAACGAAGGTGTTCTCTCCGTGGACGCGGCGGGCCTCATCACCTTTGCAAACCCGCGCATGGGGGAGATCCTTGGGTGCCCTGCCGAACGCCTGGTCGGGTCGCCGATTGCCGGGTTTATTGAAGCTCAAGTAAATCCGTTTTGCCGTCAAACCGACGAGAGGCAGGAGTTCGAACTGGACCTGCTCCGCAGCGACGGCGAGCGCGTCCACGCTCTTGTGGTCACGTCCCCGATCATCGATGCATCCGGAGTCTTTGGCGGCTGTCTTGCCGGAGTCCTCGACATCACCCGGAGAAAGCGCGTTGAAGAAGCGCTCAGGCAGAGCGAACAGAAGTACCGGCTTGTCGTCGAGAGTCTCAGCGAGGGGATATGGGTGCTTGACCCGGATGCCTGCACGTCGTTTGTCAACCCACGGATGGCGGAGATGCTCGGGTACTCACCGGAAGAGATGGTCGGCAGATCCATCTACGCATTTGTCTCACCTTCCTGCCGCGCCAGAATATCCGACCACCTGAACCGCCAGAAAGCCGGCATTCGGGAGGAGTATGAGTGTGAGTTTGTCAGGAGTAACGGCGAGCGGATCACGGCGCTGATGATCACGTCACCGCTTGTGGACGATGCGGGCGTATTCAAAGGCACCCTTGCCGCTGTGGTGGATATCACCGAGCGCAAGCGGGTGAATGAGGAGATCCGGATCCGAAACGAGCAGCTCATGGTGCTTAACCAGGTAATCAGTGTTACGGCGACCTCCCTTTCTCTTGCCGAACTTCTGGAGGAGTCTCTTGAGAAGACGCTTGACCTGATGGGGCTGCACCTTGGGATCGTCTATATGCTCGATGCCGAGCGAAAGCGGGCCCTCTTGCACTGCCAGAGAGGGATGCCCTCATCCAGCGTATCCCGGAACCGTGTGATCAAGGTCCATCACTGGCCGTTCAACTTCATCTTCGTTGCCGGCCAGCCCCGGTATATCGAGCGACGGGGTGATCTCAACTCAATCGAAGCAAGCATACTCGAGGAGCTCGAGGTCTCGTCGCTTGCCTGTATCCCCCTCATCGCAGAGTCGGTCGTTGTGGGGGCGGTCTATGTCGGGAGCAGAACAAAAGAATCCTTCTCCCGTGAGGAGAGGGCGCTCCTTGAGACGATAGGGAAAGAGATCGGGTCGGGCATCCTGAAAGCAATGCTCCATAAGAGACTCGAGGCGGCGAACCGGGAGGCGAACCTCTACCTCGACATCCTGACGCACGACATCAAGAACGCCGAGAATGTCTCGAGCCTCTATACGGATCTCCTCATTGAGATGCTGGAGGGGGAGGCCGGGCTGTACGCAAAGAAGATCAGGAGCAGCATTCGTAAGAGTGCTGAGATTATCGGGAATGTCTCGACGATTCGGCGCATCCATCATGATCCCCCAGATCTAGGCGAATTCGACCTTGACGCCATCATCAGGGGAGAGATTGCTGCCTTCCCGGATGTTGCGATTGAGTATGAGGGCACTTCCTGCAAAGTCTGGGCTGACGGCCTTCTCCCTGAAGTCTTCTCAAACCTCATCCGAAACGCCGCGAGGCTCGGCGGTCCTGAGGTCATGATCACCATACGGGTGGAGGAGTACGATGGCGAGAATGTGCTGGTATCGGTCGAGGATACCGGGCCGGGTATTTCCGACGGACTGAAGGAGGCGATCTTTCACCGGTTCGAGCGCGGATGGGCCGAGGGTTGCGGTGACGGGCTTGGTCTGTATATCGTTCGCACCCTCATCGAGCGCTACGGCGGGAGAATCTGGGTGGAGGACCGGATCGCGGGGCGGCTGGATGCCGGTGCGGCGTTTCGGTTCACTCTCCGTGAGGTCCTCCCCTCCTGGCCCGACGGGGATGATGAGGACCCTGATGATGAGTGTGAGTGAAACAGGCGTATTGTCGGCCTTTTGCTGAGGCAGTGATCGGCTCCCGGATTGATATCAAAAGATTTAAGGGCCACGATGCCCATCCTTGGCTTCGTGGCACCAGCATACATCCGGTTCGTTCAGCTTCTGGTGGCGATAGGGGTCTGCCTGATTGCGGCGCTCATCGGGTCTCTCTTCACGACGCCGGCTGTCCCGACGTGGTATGCAGGGCTTGCAAAGCCCGATCTAAACCCTCCTGCGTGGGTCTTTGGCCCCGTCTGGACGGTGCTCTACATCCTCATGGGCATTGCGCTCTACCTTGTCTGGAGCAAGGGGTGGAGCAAGAAGGGCGTGAAGGTTGCTATGGCGATCTTTGCCGTCCAGCTGGTTTTGAACGTCCTCTGGTCGTATCTCTTCTTCGGACTGCAGGCACCGCTCTTTGCTCTCATCGAGATCGTGCTCCTCTGGGTCGCCATCCTGATGACGGTCGCGGCCTTTTACCGGGTATCGGTACCCGCGGCGGTGCTGCTCATCCCCTACCTCATCTGGGTGACCTTTGCGACCTACCTCACCTATGGAGTTTATATCCTCAATCCATAGGGTGTACTTTCGTTCGAGGCAGAGGGCGTCCGCGCAATTGAAGGTATCGCATCGAGGTCGCAGAGGACCAATCGCGCTCGAGAGCGTGGTCGCTGCTCCCCATCGAACTTCAGTGCTTCTCTATCTGCCGCCAGACGTGCGCGAACCGCTGGATGGCGGTGTAATGTCCGAGGATGCCGAATATAACAAGAAGCCAGCCGAGATAGTTCAGGCCGTAGATCTCCCCCGGGATCAGCACCGTGAGAACGCCCGCGATGATGATCAGCACGAGCCTGTCCGCCCGGCCGAGGATACCCCCGTAGTACCTCCCAATTCCAACGGCCTGCGCCTGGGTGCCGAGGTATGAGGACATCAGGACGCCGGTCAGCGCAAAGACACCGATCGGCCAGGAAGCGGCGCCGCCCGCGAAGATCCCGGTGATGATGAATATGTCGGCGTAGCGATCGATGACGTGATCGAGGAAGTCGCCGCGGAGTCCCGCAACCCCCATCTCCCGGGCAAGCGCTCCGTCGAGCGCGTCGCAGACGGCGTTGAGTGCGACCATGATGGTGCCGAGGACAACGCCGCCGGCATAGAACGCAATTCCCGCCAGTGCCGATACAAAGAGCGATGCGATCGTGAGCCCGTTCGGGGTGATCCCGATCTTTCGGACCTGGTTTACTACGGGCTGAACGATCCACTGCACCTGCGGTCGGAACTGGTCGAGCGTCATCTGCCTATCTCCAGGTAATCGGTCCAGTCGATGGAGCCGTACGACGGCGGCACCTCTCCCCGGATGAACTGTTCTATCCGATCCGCGCATTCATGAACGGAGAGATAGGTTGTGTCCACCTCAAGGATCTGATCGTCCGGGTGCTCCTCGAGCGTCTCGATCAGGATGACGTCGAGCGCCTCCGCCTCGGCGTTCTCCGCAACCTTCTCTTGAGGGTAGTCTCTCGGGGCGAGGCGCTCGGCGAGGATATCCGGACGGCACCGGAGCACCACCACCCGGTCGCAGGGGAGAAGGTGCGCGAGATGTCCCTCAATGATCCCGTCGAAGGGTTCGAACTCATCGACCCACCGGTCGACGTCCACCACCATCGTCTGGCGGTCGCAGTCCTCCTCAATAATGTAAGGCTGCACCGTATCCTTCAGGTGGACGACCCGGTGACCTCGCCGTTCGAGTTCGACTGCGACGGACGTCTTTCCTGTTCCCGGCGTGCCGGTGATGCCGATCATCATATGTCCTTTATCGCCTCGAGGAATTGGGCGTTCTCCCAGTCTTCACCAATGCTGACTCTGATATAATGGTTGCCGAGCCCCGGGAAACTGGTGCAGGATCGGACGAGGACGCCCCTTGCTGCAAGGCGTTCCGTCACCTCATCACCGGTGTGGGGTGTGACGTCGATCATGACGAAGTTTGCGTCGGATGGATATACCCTAAACGGTATCTCTTCAAGGAACCGCCGCCGCCATATTCGCACGTGGTCGCGGATCTTCTGCATCCGGTCGAGATCCCCGAGCGCTCCGATGGCCGCCGCCATCGAGACCGAGTTCAACGCAAATGGCGTTGCTGCCTTCTGGTAGAACGGCTCCAGCCACTCCGGGACGAAGGCGTAGCCGACCCGGAACCCGGCAAGGGCGAAGAGTTTCGACATAGTCCGCCCAAGAATCAGGTTCTCATGACGGTGCATCAGCGGCCGGTAGTCGAGGTCGGCAAAATCGACGTAGGCGTTGTCGAGGAAGAGCAGCCCGTCCATCTCCTCGAGGATCTCCTCGACAACCTCCGGCGGGACGGAGTTCCCCGTGGGGTTGTTCGGTGAGCAGAGGAAGGCAAGCTTTGCCCCCCGGCATGCCTCGATGAAGGCCGCCGGGTCGACCGAGAAGTCCTCGCGGCGGGGGACGCTCGTGACCCGTGCGCCGTGTGCTGCGGCCGCAATCCCGTAAAAAGAGAAGGTCGGGGTCGAGACAACCACGCTCTCGCCGGGCTCGACGACCGTCCGGATCACCGTCTCAATGACCCCGTCCATGCCCGAGCCGGTTACGAACCGGTAGTCGCCGTGGTAGCGGCGGAGAGCCTCGATCAGGGCAGACGCCCGCTCGTCCGGGTAGCGGTTTGCCGTCCGGAGGGCGTCTGCCGCCGCCTCGATCGCGGCGGGAGAGGGGGGCCAAGGGTTCTCGTTGCTCGCAAGATGGGCGACCCGATCGAAGCCGTACTCCCGTGCGACATCATCCGCCTTTTTGGCGTATGAGTAACCGCCCGCACCCGTGTAGCACGCTCTAATCAAGCGCCGCATTGATGACACCGAGAGCGGTCTCGATCTCTTCGTCGGTGATCACGAGCGGTGGAACCAGTCGGAGGTTACCGTCGGCGGCGCAGTTGACAAGCACCCCGTTCTCGGCGCAGGTCTGCTGGACCTCCGGGCACCGCTCGCCGACGGAGATCCCGATCATCAGGCCGCGGCCGCGGGGGTTGTGGCGGGAGAGCCCCTTCATGAAGAGCTCGCCCTTGCGTGGGATATCGGGGAGGATCTCCTCGATGACCTCAATCGTCGCGAGGGCTGCCGCACAGGCGAGCGGTCCTCCGGCAAAGGTGCTGCCGTGCTCGCTCCGTTTGAACTCGAGCCCCTCGCGGGCGACGAGCGCCCCGATGGGGAACCCGCTCGCAAGCCCCTTCGCGAGCGTGACGATGTCGGGGAGGACGCCGGTGTGCTGGATCGCAAGCCACTTCCCTGTCCTGCCCATCCCGGTCTGCACCTCATCGACGATCATCAGCGCGCCGGTATCGTCGCAGATCTCCCGGACGCCCCGGAAGAACCCTTCCGGCGGGATCAGCACCCCGGCCTCGCCCTGGATCGGCTCGACGAAGACCCCGGCGGTATCCTTGTCGACCGCATCTGCAAGGGCGTCGAGGTCGCCGTAGTCGACGAAGGTGCAGGGGGGTGAGAGCGGCTCGAACGGCTCCCGGATCGCGGGCTTGTGCGTGACCGCAAGCGCCCCGCAGGTCCTGCCGTGGAACCCGTGGTTGAACGCGACGAACTTCTTCCTCCCTGTCCGCACGCGGGCCAGTTTGATCGCGCCCTCGTTCGCCTCCGTCCCGGAGTTCGAGAAGAACGCCTTGGACAGTCCCGTAATTTCCACAAGTTTTTTTGCGAGTTCCGCCTGGTTCGGGACGTAGTAGAGGTTCGAGCAGTGGATCAACTCTTTGGCCTGGTTGCAGATTGCCTCGACCACCTTCGGGTGGCAGTGGCCGGTGCTGCAGACCGCAATACCTGCCACACAATCGATGTACTCCCGCCCCTGATCATCCCAGACGCGTGAGCCCGAGCCGCGGACGATCTTCATCGTCCGGCCGAACGCGGGCATATAGTAGCGTGCATCAAGCGCGCGTGAATCTTCTGCCATATTCTCACTCATACTCGATCGTCGCCGGGGGTTTGGGGGTGACGTCGTAGACGACCCGGGCAACCCCGGGGATCTCGGCGGTGATCCGGGTTGCCATTCGCGAGAGCGTCTCATAGGGGAGTTGCAACGGGTCGGCGGTCATCCCGTCCCGTGACTGGACGGCCCGGATGGCGACGATCCAGCCGTGCAGCCGGACATCTCCCTTGACCCCCGTTCCAAGCCCAATGAGGGCCGCGAAACACTGCCAGGGGTGGAACTCCTCCACCAGGCACTCCTCAACGATGGCGTTCGCCTCACGGACGATCGCGATCTTCTCCTTTGTCACCTCACCGAGTACCCGGACCGCAAGCCCGGGTCCCGGGAATGGCATCCGGTGCTGGATCTCCTTCGGAAGCCCGAGCCCGCCGGCGACCTCACGGACCTCATCCTTGTAGAGATCGGCGAGCGGCTCGATGACGCCTTCGAATTCGATATCGAGGGGCATGCCGCCGACGTTGTGGTGGCTTTTTATGCCCCCTTCGCTCTCGATGCGGTCGGGATAGATTGTTCCCTGGAGGAGCATCGTCGCACCGGTCCGTTTAGCCTCCCGCTCGAAGATTCTGATGAACTTTGCGCCGATAGCCTTGCGCTTCTCTTCGGGATCGGTGATGCCCGCAAGGGCCTCAAAGAACTCATCCGCCGCATCCACGACGCGGAGGTTTGTGTCGGCAAAGAGGGACCGGATGCGATCGGTCTCTCCTTTGCGCATGAGGCCGGTATCTACATATATCGGGATGAGTCGGTCGCCTATCGCACGGGTGGCGAGCGCCGCACAGACCGAGGAGTCCACTCCGCCGGAGAGTGCCATGACAACCTTCTTCTCCCCGGCAGCGTCGCGGATCTGCTGGACTGCCTGGTCGATAAACTTTGAGACATCTACCATTCTATTACTTCACCTGTTTTTTGGGGATAATTTGTTCTTCTTGCATGCCTCTACAAACCCTATGTAGGGTGGGGAGGGATTTGTCGGGCTTGACTTGAACTCGGGGTGGAACTGTGTCGCGAGGTAGAAGGGGTGGTCCGGGAGCTCGCAGACTTCCATCCTCGATCCGGAGAAGCCCGAGAAGATGAGGCCGGCGGCCTCAAGGTCGGCGATGAACTCCGGGTTCACCTCGTAGCGGTGACGGTGCCGTTCTACGATTCTGGTCCTGCCGTAGAGAGCAGCCACCTTCGTCCCTTCCTTGAGGACGATCTCCGAGTCCCCGAGGCGCATCGTGCCCCCGAGGTCCTGGACTCCTTCCTGTTCGGGGAGGAGGGCGATGACATGCGTCCCCTCTCCCATCTCTTCGCTTGTGGCGTCTGAAATCCCAGCGACGTGCCGGGCGTACTCGATCACCGAGAGCTGGAACCCCAGGCAGAGGCCGAGAAAGGGTTTTTTGTTCTCGCGAGCGTACTGGATCGCCCTGATCTTGCCTTCAATTCCGCGTTTGCCGAATCCTCCCGGGATCAGGATGCCATCGACGTCGACGAGATCGTGGATGTCACACGTCTCTGCATCAAGCCAGCGTATGTTCACTTCGGTAGAGAGCGCTCTTCCGGCATGTTTGAGCGACTCTTTGATGGACATGTAGACATCCTCGATCCCGTACTTGCTGACGATGGCGACGGTCACCCGGTTCGTGTACTCCTGCGAGACGACCCGGTACCACGCGGGGTCCGGTTCCCGGTTCTCGATCTGGAGGTAATTGCAGATGACGTCCGCAAGACCCTCTTTTTCCAGTTCCATCGGGATCTGGTAGATGTCGGGAACGTCCTTTGCGGCGACCACGGCCTTTACCGGGACGTCGGTGAAGGCGGAGATCTTCTTCTTCGTCTGCGGCCCGATCACCTCTCTGCTCCGCGCAACGATGATGTCGGGCTGCAATCCGAGTTCCCGGAGCGCTTTGACCGAGTGCTGTGTCGGCTTGGTCTTGAAGTCGCCCATGGTGTCCATCGGGACCAGGGTGACATGGACCAGGATCATATCCTCCGGTGCCAGTTCCCCGTGCATCTGACGGATTGCTTCGAGGAACGGCATGCTCTCGATGTCGCCGACAGTCCCGCCGACCTCTACCAGGCAGATCTCAGCTCTCTTTCCGCCGTTGATCTCCTCCATCGCCGCACGGCGGATGCAGTGCTTGATCTCGTCGGTGATGTGGGGAATGATCTGGACGGTCGCGCCGAGGAAGTCCCCGCGCCGCTCTTTATCGATGACGTTCCGGTAAACCTTGCCCGTTGTGATGTTGTGGATCGATTTGAGGTTGATATCCAGGAATCGCTCGTAGTTACCGAGGTCAAGGTCGACTTCCCCACCATCGGAGAGGACGAAGACCTCACCGTGCTGGGCGGGGTTCATGGTACCAGCATCGATATTCAGGTACGGGTCGATCTTCACCGCCGTCACCTGATAGCCGCGGTTTTTTAAGAGGCGGCCGATGGATGCGGTGGTGATGCCTTTCCCGAGCCCGCTCATGACGCCGCCGGTTACGATGATATACTTCAAACTCTCGTTCCCCTCCGGTTGTTCCAGAGTCTCTATCTCATTATGTGATCTTTTGTATTGAGAATGTATTGTTCGGGATTCCCGGGGGAATCCCTGCCGGCGCGATGGCGGTCTCGATCGGGCGTCAATAGCGCCGTTATGGGCCTATGACAGCAAACGATGTTGATGTACGTGTAAGAAGTGTATCGTCTGCCGCGCTCCGGACCTCCCCGTCTGCAAACGCCACCCTGCGGCCCTTCCGGATGACTCTTCCGGTGGCGACGATCCTTCCGGCATTGACCCCTTTTATGAAACTGGTGTGCTCGTCAATCGTTGCGATCCTCTCGTTCTCGTCAAGGAGCGTGTAGAGCGCAAGCGCGATCGCCTCGTCCGCGAGCGCCACGTAGACCCCTCCCTGGAGCCACCCGGCGCCGTTGAGCATATCCGGCCGGACCTCCATGCTCAAGCGGGCGCGCCCGTCGCCGAACTCATCCACCTCGATACCCATCAGTTTGAAGAAGGGGTTTGCGTCCCTTCCGATCCGCTTTATCTCATCTATGTAGCCCACGTGACCACACCTGTCTCCAAGAGGCTTTGAAAGTCAGTTGCGATAAGTATTGTGAACATTTTTTCGGGGGAGATTGATGTGGGAGCGCTTCCTACCATTCACTCATGCAACAGGATGAAGAACTCAAAGAGATGCTCCGCGACCTTGTCTGGCTCAACGCCGTGATTGCTACCGAACTCATCCAGATAACCGAGAACACCTCCGCCATTCTCAGGAAGGCCGCCCCGCCGGAGACCTGCATCGCAGAGCACGCGGCCCTGCGCGCGAAGGCGCTCGAGATCGCCGATCGCTGGCAACCCGGCACGATGCTTCGGCAGCACGTCGAGAAGCACCGGTAATGTGCTCAAAAAAATGAGTGTTGTTTCCGGCTCCGTCAGCCTTCGGCCGGCACGAGCCCGGCGTCCCTGACGACGAGGTCCATCGTCTGGATAACCTCGGGAGTCAGGTCGATGCCGGTGGATCTCCCGCTGATCGGGTCGATGGTGCTCGCCGTCTCTCCCGGGGCGCCCCGGCCTGGGAGGGTGAAGGCGTATCCCTCCGGTAGAACGACCTCGACGGTGTAGTTCCCGGGAAGAACGCCGCTGAAGATGTAGAGCCCTTCACATGCGTGGGAGAACGTCTCCGCCGTCGCGATCCTCTCGCCCGCGGCGTCCCTGAGGTGGACGGCAACGCCGCTCATACCCCGCTCCCCGGGGTCCTGCACGCCGTTTGCGTTGGCATCAAAAAAGATCGTTCCTCCTATCGTACCGCTGGTTTTTGCCTCTCCTGCATCCGGCCCCGATGGGGTATGGGCCGTTGCGTTTGCGATCGAACCTAAGACGAACGCTGATACGATGATGGCTATTAGAATGCTAGCGCCTCTCAATCGGTTCACCTTCATTCCGGGATGCGTCTTTCATGCGCTCCCGGGCACATAACCCCTATGGAAGGCTGCAGCACTCGCCTGGCCGTCTGACGGCAGCAGGATGAATCGAAATTTTCCCCGGTACTTCGCCTGCCAGGGGTTCTGGCTCTGAATTGCTTTTATAATATAATAATGTTTTTATGGGTCAGGGGTTGCGGGACCCCGTTAGAATTGGAGTGTTCTGGTCTCTGCAGCCGCAAGTTGCGGAGAATAGGGTTTTTTAGGTGAATGTCTCTTATTTGCCGGGGTGTCGTCCAGCTCTCTCGCCCTAAGGCGACGACCAATGGGGTGCCGGGTCAGAGCTCCGGCGCGGGATGCTGCTTGTTTTTATGGAGCATTCCAAGCCCCGCGGGTCTATGCCCCAACTTCAGTCGGCGGTAGTCGCCCCATCTCATCCGCCGCCTCCACATCAGCGGCATCGTAGATCTGTCCTTCAAGCGGATGGGCAACGGGTCCGACCCCGATCCCTGCAGCAGGTGCGGGGATCAGCCCCGCATCCCTGACAACTATCTCCCCCTCGCCGACCGTAAACGGTGCCGTCATCCCGGTCTCTGGGTCGGCGTGACTATCCTGCCCGGGCTCCGTGAAGATGTAGTCGTCCGGCGCGGTGAATATCAACGAATACTCCCCGGGCGGGAGGGGGCCGAAGAGATACAGCGACGTGTAATCGTCATGATGACCCGTGCGGGTCGATGCCACCACATTCCCGCCTGCATCCATGAGGCGGACCTCGATATCGGTTAAGCCGTGGTGTTCATTCATGATGCCATCCTGGTCGCCGTCGTTCCAGGTCGTTCCGAGCACCCACCCGTAGGCGGCCGAGGGGGTTTGGGGCTGGTAGCCCCCGACAAACCCTGCGTTCAGGATCCATCGTCCCGCCCCGCCTTGGGCGAATGCCACCCCCTCGCCGGCCGGGCTGGCATCGCTGCCCAGACCCGGGATGGTGCATGAATAGCCGTTCGGGAGAAGAAACTCCGCACCGGCGTAGTCTCCGGTGGGGATCGTCTCAAACCGATATGACCCGTCCGGGCCGGTGACGGCATGGTCAAGCATGGTCCGTTTTCCAATCAGCCTGACCCCGATGCCGGGGATGCCCGGCTCACCGGGATCAAGGATGCCGTCGCCGTCCAGGTCGTACCAGACCGTTCCGGAGAGCGACCCGCTGCTGCCGGGATTGCTCTCGTTGTTGTCACTATTGTTCTCATCTCCTCCGTTACCGCCGGTCTCGTTGCCGTCGACGCCATTCTCATCTGTTCCGTTCTCGTCCCCGTTCTCATCCGGTGTTGTATTGGTGGTCGGTGTCGGCGTCTCCGTTGGTGTCGGAGTTGGGATCTCCGTTGGCGTCACGGTGGGTGTTGGTGTCGGAGTTGGGATCTCCGTTGGTGTCACGGTGGGTGTTGGTGTCGGAGTTGGGATCTCTGTTGGCGTCACGGTGGGAGTTGGGGTCGGCATCTCCGTCCGTGTCACGGTAGGTGTTGGCGTGACTGTCGGCGCTTCGGTAGGTCTTACGGTCTGTGTGGGCCTCTTCATCGGCGTCTCTGGCGGCTTTGTCATGGTCGGCCCCGGAGTTGCCGTTACCGGTGCCTTCTTGGGCACTTCCGGTGCTTTCGGTGGCTTTATCGGCGTTACCGTGGGTTCCGGCGTCGGTGTCGGCTCGGGGCGCGGCCCAAGTCTCACGGCCCAGGCGTCAGTATCTGCCGGTCCATCCGGCTTCGTAGCGTTAAATGTCCCTGCAAAGAGATACTCGCCCGGCGCGATCTCGATGACCGATGCAGCTCGATCGCCTGGCTCCTCACCCCCGAAGGTTCGGCTCCACCTCACCGCCCCTTCGGCATTGGTCGCGACAAGCCAGGCATCGGTATCATCCGTATCCGGATAGGCCGTCTCCCCGGAAAAGAGATAACCGCCGTCTGCGGTCTCGATGACGGATGCGGCCGATTCGTTCACGCCGAAATCGCCGTAAATCCAGTTCCAGACGATATCTCCGGCGGGGGTGAGTTTGATCAGGAGGGCGTCGGTATCGACCATTGCATTATCGGGCCTCTCCGTGAACGAGCCGGCAACGAGCAGGTTCCCATCCGTCGTGTTGATCACTGCCAGAGCAGCATCGTCATCAGGACTGCCGAACGTCCTGTTCCAGACCTCGTTGCCCGACTCGTTCAGCCGGACCACCCAGACGTCGCTTCCGCCGGCACCGGAAGACTCGGTTCTGCCGGCAAAGACGAAGTCACCGTCCGGGAGCCGTGTGACGGCGTTTGCCGTATCGTTTCCACCTCCACCAAACGTCCTGTTCCAGACCTCGCGGCCCGACTCATTCAGCCTGACCACCCAGGCATCCGACTCGCTCCCTTCGTGGGGCATGATGGAGCCGACGAAGATGTAACCGCCGTCATCGGTCCGGGTCACCGCGTTCGCCGAGGCGTTGACGTCCGGACCGCCGTAGGTCCGGTTCCATACCTCATTGCCCGAGCCCTCTATCTCAATAATCCAGGCATCGGTGTCCCGTCGCGTCTCGTTCGTGACGAACGTGAGGCTTCCGGCGATGAGCAGGTTGCCGTCACCGATCTCGATGATCGAGCGTGCAGTGTCGGCCTCTGCTCCGCCGTAGGTCCTGTTCCAGTCCTCGGTTCCTCGCGGCGTTGCCCGGATCACTAAAACGTCAGTCTTTCCATCCTCGAGCGGGTCTCTCTCCCCGGCGAGGAAGAACCCAGGTCTCCTGGGGTCCATGACGATAGAATATGCCGCCTCCTTCGAATCAGGCGCTCCATACTTCTGGTCCCAGATCACTTCAGGTTCATCTATCTGTGCCCCCACGATTACAACAAGTGCGAGCGCTGCCAGAAGAAGGACGATCCCGAGATACAAGTTGCGTCGCATGACTGCCACTCCTTATCTTCACCCCGGAAATGTGCTGTAGATCCATGATGAACACCCGGCATCCTTCCGCCTTATCTTGGTCCAGCGGGAGGTCGAGTCCCCTGTAGCGGTTATGGTTCTGTCCTATGCGGGGTTGGGACAAGAATGGCGCAATTATTATAATAATCTTATTTCAAAATTTAGTGTGGTCATAGACTGAAAAAACAGGTGATCTCCTTGAGATCATGCGGATCACGATGCCTCGCTCCCCGGGACGGCCGAGACATATGCCGGTACGTGCGGCGTTCTCGAACGATCCGGTTATGTCGGTCTATTCCCGCTCCACAACCATCAATACACTTATGAACAAAACCTGCTAGGGAACCCAACATGAGATTCGTGTTTGCGATTGCACCGGAGCAGTACAGGGACGAAGAACTGGAGGTCCCGAAGAGAGCGTTTGAGGAGGTCGGGATCGACGTCGATATCGCCTCGACGGCTGCCGGAACGTGCACCGGGATGCTGGGTGGCACTGCAGAGGCGGCCATGGCATTCGATTGCCCAAACCCGGACGACTACGCCGGGATTGTGGTCGTGGGCGGTTCCGGCTCAAAAGTTCACCTCTGGGGAGACGAGCGACTCATCGCCCTTGTCCGCTCGTTCTTTGAGCAGGGGAAGGTTGTTGCCGCCATCTGTCTTGCACCGGTCGTCCTCGCTCGGGCTGGTATCCTCTCCGGACGGCAGGCCACGGTATACCCTAGCCCGGAGGCAATTAGGGAGATGGAGAAAGCGGGAGCAAATCTCCTTGACATCCCCGTCGTCGCCGATATGCAGATCGTGACCGCGAACGGCCCCGCTGCTGCCGCGCAGTTCGCCGAGACCATCATCACGAAACTGGAATGCTAAACGATACACGTGCCGACGGTGTGAACCAGACTGACTGCACCCTGGTGATCCCTGCATATAACGAAGAGCGACGGATACAGTCGCTCCTTCGAGATCTCTCGGGTTTTGCCGGTGATCTCGTCTTCGTCTGCGATGGGACCGACGCCACTGCAGAGATCATCAAAGCGTTTGCAGCCGAGCATCCGGATCTCCGCATCCGGTGCCTGACGTTTCAGACCCGCCTCGGGAAAGGGGGAGGGGTTGTCGCCGGCATGAAGGCGGCGACCACGCCCTTTGTCGGCTACATGGATGCCGACGGCTCGACCGCCCTCTCCGAGATGGTGCGTCTCTTTGACCGTCTCACGACATCGGACGGCGCCATCGGCTCGCGCTGGGTCCCGGGCTCGATCCTGGAGGTAAAGCAGGGGCTCCGACGCAGGATCGAGAGCCGTCTCTTCAACCTTCTGGTAAGACTGCTCTTTGGACTCGACTACCGGGACACCCAGTGCGGAGCAAAGGCCTTTCGGCGGGAAGCTCTCGAACCCGTTCTCCCCTCTCTCCGATCGACCGGGTTTGAGTTCGATGTCGAGCTCCTCTGGCGGCTGCGGCAAGCCGGCCGCAGGGTGGAGGAGGTTCCGATCACGTGGGCGAACCGGGATGAGTCCAAGGTGATGATCTCGGATGCAAAGGAGATGCTGCTTGGGATGATCAGGCTCCGGTTTGGTTGACGGCCTTTACGCGCGAGACTCTGCCGTTATGCTCCCGACTCTATTCTTAGCCCGGGTGCTTGTTGTTCCATGGGATGTGGAACCAGTTCTGGAATAGATCGCCGGGTTTTAAAGTTCTTCGAGCGAACGAATTTCATAGGAGCAGTGATCCGGTGCTTGAGAAGATGCTCTTTGTCGCGGAGATCGGCGGGAGTATGCAGGTCGACGCACCCTTTGTGGTCGACGCTGCAGAACTGAAGGAGAAGAGGGATGGAGGCAAGTATATCCAGCTCTCCATCTCCGATAAGACCGGTCGGGGAACCTGCAAGGTCTGGGGGACGCCCGTTCAGACCGTGGAGCAGATGGAGGCGCTCTGCCACGCGATCCGGCCGGGTGAGGTCTATCGTATCCAGGGTTATGCGAAGGTCTACAACGGGACCTGTGAGGTCAACGTGAATGATGGGATCGCGAACCTTCGAGCCCCGATACCGCCGGACGGCTTCGATCCCTCCCTGTTTGTCTATGCGCCCGTCGACTGCGAAGCTGTCCGGCAGGGGCTCGCCCGCGTGGTCGCGAAGATCGAAGATCCCGGCATATACTCACTCGTCTCCGCTGTCATAGACACCACTGCAGGATTTCTTGAAGCCCCGGCGGCGAAATTTCACCACCATGCCTACATTGGCGGCCTTGCGGAGCATACTCTCGAGACCGCGGAGATTGCGCTCTCGCTTGCGAACACCGTCAGCCGGGCGGAGATGGATCTCGATGTCCTCCTTGCCGGAGCGCTCCTCCACGACATCGGCAAGGCGTCATGCTTCCGTCGTCAGGGGTTCTCGTTCGTCGCGCTCCCCGAGTACACCCTCGTCGGGCATACGGCGATCGGGGCTGCTGTGCTCCTCCGACACTCCGCCGGTGTCGACCCCTCCCGGTTTGCACACATTCTCCATATCGTGATGTCTCATCACGGCCCTCACGGCGAGATCCAGCCCCGGACGCCCGAGGCCTGGGCGGTTCACTTCGCTGATAACGCGAGCGCCTTCCTCCGGGAAGTCCTGGACGACGCCAGCGACCTTGCGCCGGGAGAAGGGCGTCAGGGGGCGCGGTGCGGACAGTCAGTCTATCGATTCTAATGCCATCACCCACAGAATGTGGTGCAGAGACGACGAGATTGCAGCAGGTCCCGGTTTTTTGAAAATAAGTAACCCGCTGAATATCTATCCCGGGCTCTCTTTGATCTCTCTATCCCCGGTTCGCTCCAGCGAGACGCCCCTCACCGGCAAAAAAAGGGTTACTCCCCTTTCAGATACGCCTCGGGGTCTCGCTCAAAGAGTTTCTTGCACCCGGGGGCGCAGAAGTAGTAGGTCTTCCCCTTGTACTCGGCGGTGTACTTCGCGGTCGCCTCGTCGACGTCCATCTTGCATACCGGATCAAGTGCCATGTGTATCAACCTCCGATAAGATCCCTCTCTTCGCTGGTGGTATATATCTCTTGAGCAGCAGGGAGAGCGAGACGACCGTCACCGACGAGAGCGCCATCGCGAGCGCCGCATACTCCGGCTGGAAGGTGATGCCGAAGACGGGATAGAGCACCCCGGCGGCGAGGGGGATCAGGGCGGCATTGTAGGCGAACGCCCAGAAGAGGTTCTGCTTGATCCGGCTCATCACCTTCCTGGAGAGTTCGACGGCCGCGACGGCGTCGACGAGATCGTCGCGGATGAGGACGACATCCCCGCTCTCGATGGCGACATCGGTCCCGCTCCCGATGGCGATCCCGACATCCGCCTGCGCGAGCGCCGGGGCGTCGTTGATCCCGTCGCCCACAAACGCCACGACCTCCCCCCGCTTCTGGAGGGCCCGGACCTCCTGTGCCTTCTCCTGGGGGAGCACCCCGGCATGGACGTCCGTGATCCCGACCTCCCGTGCGATGGCGTTTGCCGTCCGCGGGTTGTCGCCGGTGATCATCACGACCGATAGACCCATCCTTTTGAGGTCTGCGATAGCCGTTCTTGCCGTCGGCTTCAGGGTGTCTGCGATGGCGATGATGCCTGCAAGTTCACCCCCGGCGGCGACGAGGATTGCGGTCTTTCCCACATCCTGGAATGCGGTTATCCTCATCTCGGCCTTCGGCGGGATGGCGATGCCGCGCTCAAGGAGGAAGGGCTGGTTCCCGATGAGGATCTCCGTCCCTTCCACAACGGCGCTGACCCCCAGGCCGCCGTAGGTGGTAAACTGCGTTGATGCCGGGATCGCAACGCCGGCACTCTCCGCCCGCCTTACGACCGCTTCCCCGAGCGGATGCTGTGAGTTCTTCTCGACCGCCGCGGCGAGCGCTAAAAGTCGGTCCTCCGGAAGACCGAACGCAACGATATCGGTGACGTCGGGTTTTCCCCTGGTGAGGGTCCCGGTCTTGTCGAAGACGATCGTTGTCAGTTTCTCTGAAATCTCGAGGGCTTCGCCGTTCCTGATCAGCAGCCCGAGTTCGGCCCCCCGGCCGATCCCGACGGTCACGGCGGTCGGGGTCGCGAGGCCGAGCGCACAGGGGCAAGCGACGACCAGGATGGATATCAGCACCGTGAGCGCAAAGAGAAGCGAGGCGTTGAGTCCCACATACCAGATGAGGAAGGCGCCGATTGCGATCACGAGCACGACCGGGATGAAGTAAGAGACCGCAACGTCGGCGATCCGCTCCACCGGCGGCCTTGAACCCTGGGCGTCCCGGACGAGCCTGATGATCTGCGAAAGCACCATATCCTTCCCGATCTTTTCGGCCCTGATGCGGAGGACACCGTTCATGTTCAGGGTGCCGCCGACGACCTCGCTTCCCTCCCGCTTGTCGATCGGGATGGGCTCGCCGGTGATCATGGACTCGTCGACTGAACTCTCGCCGCCCACGACCACGCCGTCCACCGGCACCATCTCTCCAGGCCGGACCAAGACGACGTCGCCGACGACGACATCCTCGATCCTCGTCTCAATCTCCCGCCCGTCCCGGATCACGGTTGCGGTCTTCGGGCGAAGCCCTATCAATTTCTTGATGGCTTCGGACGTCCTACCCTTTGCCCGGGCCTCAAGGTACCTTCCGAGCGTCAGGAAGGCCGCAAGCATCACCGCGGTCTCGTAGAAGTTGAACTCCGGGGTGAGGACAATATCAAACGTCCCAAGAATACTTGAACCGTATGCGACGCCGATTCCCATCGCGTACATGACGTCCATCGTCAGCGCCCGATTTCTGAGCGAGGCGGCTGCCGTCTTGAATATGGGAGTACTTACGTAGAGAAAGACTGGCAGGGTGATGAGGAGCATGATGAGGTTGATCGAGACCGGGAGGGCAGCCGCGCCGGGCATCCCAAAGAGCATGTAGAAAAAGAGCGGGATGCTGACCGCAAACCCGATTGTGAACCGTCGGAATTTGTCCCGGAGGTCCGCTTCCCGCATCCTCTCTTCGACGTCCTCGGTGACTTCTTCCTCGAGTCCGAGATACTGGTAGCCGGCCTCTTCGATGGCGGCACGAATATCGGGTATCGTGACCAGCGCCGGGTTGTAGACGACGTGTGCGTCCTCTGTCGCGAGGTTGACCCGGGCCTCGTAGACCCCCTCGAGGTTGGCAAGCGAGGCCTCGATCACCTGGGCGCAGGCCGCACAGACCATCCCGCCGATTCTCGCGGTGACCTCGCTCCTCACAACCTCGTAACCGGCATCGGTGATTGTCCGTTCGAGGTCCGTGAGGCTGGCCTTCGTCGGGTCATATTCGATGGCGACCGTCTCGGCCGCGAGGTTGACCCGGGCATCGTAGACGTCGTCCCGATCCTGGAGGGCACGTTCTATATTGAGGGCGCAGGATGCGCAGTGCATCCCGGTGATCTTCAACTCGGCCGTCCTCTTCTCCTCAGGCATGATGATCACCTCGCTCTGCGGAGATAAATATCTGTAACCACCGGGCTACTGCTCCAGGTACAATTCCCCCAGGAAATAGTCCCAATTCCCAATATTCTATGCTGCAAATATTATACATAACATTATTATACTCACGCTCGGTTATGCCCCCTTATTCTGAGGTGATTGTGGTGCAAAGAAAGGATCCTCCAACGGGGGAGAAGCAATACGATCTTGAGCGTATGACATCAGGGGGGGACATCAGCGGTCTGACCGCTGCGTTGCAGAGCGGCGTTCCGGCCGTCCGCCGACGTGCAGCCCTCGCCCTTGGCTCGCTTGGAGAATGGAGGGGGGTGGATCCCCTTATCCGGGCGCTAACCGATCCGGCGCCAGATGTGCGGGAGGGGGCGGCAAACGCGCTTGCCATGATCGGGACGCCGGCGGTGGAGCCGCTGATCGAGATTCTCGAGCGCCCCAAGATCGCGGCGGCATACGGGTTACCGCGGGAAGCACCCGAGGAGGGCCTTACCCAGATCGACCTCCTCGGCGGCCCTGAGAATATTCCGCCCGAAAAGAGGAAACTCCGGCACAGGAGCGGTATCAGGCAGCACGACGCCCTTGGCGGCCCGGAAGATATCCGCGAGGCGGGGGGCGGAAGAGCCCGCGATGAGGAGGAGGGCCTCGCCCAGCACGATGCTCTTGGCGGTCCGGAGGATATCCGCAAGGCAGGAGGGAAAGTGTCCCGGGATACAGAGGAGGAGATCACCCAGCACGACCTTCTCGGCGGACCGGGCGATGTCGGGACGGGAAAGACTCTCCGGCACCGGGAGCTCGCCCAGCACGACCTCCTCGGCGGCCCGGAGGATGCAAAAGAGCACGAACGGCTCTTCCCTGGAGCGAGGAGGGCCGGTGCCGTACCGGAGGGCGTTCTTCCCGGCGCAGGGCTGCGCCGCGCCTATGCTGCCGTTATCCTTGGAGAAATTGGGGACCCGCGGGTGGAGGCGCCCCTTACCCGGGCCCTCTCCGATAGCGACCCCGCTGTCCAGAGGGCGGCGAGAGACGGACTTCATCGATTCCACGAGAGGCGGGGTGCAACGACGTCTGTCCCGCCTGCCTCGCGTTGAAGCCGGGATAGACTCATTTTTTCGCGGGTGCCGCGATACCGCCGGAGGGTGGTGGTACCCGCGGTTATCGGATGAACCACTCTCGTCAGATACCTCTCGCCGTTACCCCGCTGTGTCTTGTCCGGGATGCTCCTGCAGGTGGCCATGCAAAAGTTATTATATCGACCGTTCGCCATACCCCGGGCACGGAGGCGAAAGGATTGGAGCAAAAGAGCAATCTTCCTGGAGAGCGACAGAGCGGACGGAGGTTCAACATCGACCTCCTGCGGGCAAATGAGGACGTCGACGGCCTGATCGAGGCGTTAGGGAGCGATGACGGCCTGACCCGGCAGCGGGCCGCTCTTGCTCTCGGTGACCTCGGGGGGGCGCGGGCGGTCGAACCGCTCATCCGTGCCCTCGGCGACCCGCTCTCGGCGGTGCGGGAAGCGGCGGCGGACTCGCTCACTCTGCTTGCAGGCGCGTCGGTCGAGCCGTTGATCGAACTCATCGTGAATCCTGAGGCGTCCGGGAGGTATGAGGAGTCGGCGCCCACCGGGGGACCGGCTATTGTGGCCGCACCCACCGGTCAGATGGTGGAGATCGAGACCCGGCGAGACCTCCGGCGGGTCTACGCTGCCGCCATCCTCGGCGAGATCGGGGATCCGTCTGCGGTGGAGCCGCTCACCCGGGCGCTCAAGGATCCAAACGACGATCTGCGGTGTCAGGCGACCGGAGCCATAGCAAAGTTAGGTCGGAGAGCAGTTGAGCCGCTCGCTGCGATGCTCACCGACCCGGACCCCGAGATACGAACCGTCGCGGCCGGGATCCTCGGCGATATCGGAGGGGCGACCGCGGTCGAAGCGCTCGTCAAAGCCCTCCGCGACAGAGATCCCGACGTTCAAGGGGCGGCTGCGGGCGCTCTCTTCCGGATGGGTGATCTTGCGGTGGATCCGCTTATTGCGGCGACGAAGGACCCCGACAAGAACGTCAGGCTCTACGCGGCAGGGGCGCTCAAGTACATCGGCGACCCTCGGGCGATCGACGCCCTCGAGGCTCTCGCCCGGAACGGCGATGCGGAGGAGAAGAGCGTCGCGGAGGATGCCATCGAGAAGATTCGGATGGTCCGGGGCGAAGCCGCGCCATCGCCGCCGACGTCTCGGTGAAAGATGGGCGGAACGCCCGGAGTTGGCGTTTCAACGGCCAAAATTACGGGAGATTCAAAATGTGGGGGGTGTTCCGCGCTCTCGACTGTGGTCGGGAGCGCCTCCTCTATTAATAGTATGGGTATCCGCCTATCCTCTTCTCCGCACCCGCACTCTTCTCCGCACCCGCACCGACTCCGCGTGAGCGTGGAGCCCCTCAGCATCGGCGATCGTCTCCACCACGTCGCCGATGGCCTCAAGCCCCTCCCGCGTGATCATCTGGACCGTCGAGCGTCGGCAGAAGTGGTTTACGTCGAGGCCTGAGTAGAGCCGGGCGTAGCCGGCCGTCGGGAGGACGTGGTTTGTTCCGGAGGCATAGTCGCCGCAGGCCACCGCCGCGTAGGGACCGACGAAGATCGACCCGGCGCTCCGGATGCGGTTGATGACCGAGAGCGGGTCGGCCACCTGGATCGAGAGGTGCTCGGGAGCGATCCCATCGACGGTCGCGACCGCCTCGTCAAGGTCACCGACGATGATGTACCCCGAGTGTTCAAGCGCCTTTACGACGATCTCTTGACGCTTTGCCTCCCCCGCCATCCGCCTCACCTCGGCGCCGACGCGGTCGGCGACTCCCGCATCGGTCGTCACAAGCACGCAGGCGGCGTTCGGGTCGTGCTCGGCCTGAGCGAGGATATCGGCCGCGACGAAGGTCGGGTTCGCCGTGCCGTCGGCGAGGATCGCGATCTCGCTCGGCCCCGCGGGAAAGTCGATCTCGGCCTCGTCGCGCAGAAGCATCTTCGCGGCGGTGACGTAGACGTTCCCCGGGCCGACGATCTTCTCCACCTTTGGTATCGTCTCGGTCCCAATCGCCATCGCCGCGATCGCCTGGGCGCCGCCGACCCGGTAGATCTCGTCGACCCCGGCGATATCAAGCGCGACAAGCGTGATCGGGTTGATTGGCGGCGGGGTGCAGCAGCAGATCTCCGCAACCCCGGCGACCGTTGCAGGGACGGTGCACATCAGCGCCGTTGAGGGGTACGCCGCCCGTCCGCCGGGGACGTACGCACCCACCCGGGAGAGGGGTGTCGTCTTGACCCCGAGCGTGATCCCGGGCTCCATCTCCTGCAACCAGAGGTCGCGTCCGCGCTGCAGTTCGTGGAACTGGCTGATCCGCGCCTCCGCCTCCACGAGGCTCTCGACGAGGCGTGCATCCACCTGGTCGTAGGCCGCCTCCCGCTCATCATCGGAGACCGCGATCTCATCGAGATCGATCCCATCAAACCTCTTTGTCAGGTCAACGAGGGCCGCATCGCCCTCCGCCCGCACCCGTGCAATGATCTCGGAGACCGGTCCTTTCACCCGGTCGAGGTCCGACCTCCGGCCGGCAATCCAGGTCTCGATATCCAGGGCTTGCCACATGAGGAACAGGGTCGGCGGGTGGGAGCGTTAAGGTTTCGACCCTGGGCTTATTCCTGGGCAGGAGACCGGGAGCGGTATGGGCGAGACCCTGACCCTCGCCAACCAGAGGGAAGCTCACGGGCTCTCCGACATCGGAACTTACCTCGCCTTCCAGGACCAGTTGGACCTCGTGCAGCTGGTGACGGGGGGCGATGACCTCCTGAACCGCTACAGCGCAATCGTGGTCAATCCCGATATGGCGCAGGGTGTCATGATTGATGAGACCGACAGGTTCATCGACAGGATCTCCTCAAACGAGACCAAAGAGTTTCTCGGAGACTTCGGTCTTGTGGTGTTCGGCCAACCGCTCTTTACTCCGCTCTATCCACCTGAATGCACCGAACCTCCGTACAACTGCACCACATGTTCAGGATCGATGAATATGACGGCATGATCTGGAAGATATGGAGTATCCGCCTCCTGCCGTTCGTCCGGGCAGGCGGCATCGCCGTCTTTGCACAAAGGTGCGGTACGTTCTCCTTCATTCGCAAGGATTCTTTTGTTGACTCCGGATTATAGTTAATTAGGCTCTGTTGAAATGCCCTGGATAACCTCCAGCTGCCGCCCGGATACCAAAGATAGTAGGCAGTATGGCCTTCAAGGAAGAGGGTTTCAACAGAGCCGTTAATTATTTATCATCAACTGAACATCCAGACGCGTTGCTATGAAGACGAATGCAACTCTTCTGATGGCGGGGGCCATCACGATCCTCTTCATCCTCGCTCTCGCTGCGGGATGCACCACCCCGGCGCCGGGCGGAAACGAGACCCCGGCCGGAACGGCGACACCCGCTCCCGCCGGCGGGGCGAACGTGCTCCGGATAGCCACCACGACAAGCCTTGAGAACACCGGGCTGCTTGCGGAGCTCGAACGAGTTTACGAGAGCGAGACCAGAGTGGACCTTCAGTTCATCGCTCAGGGAACCGGACAGTCCATCGACTCGGGCAGGCGCGGCGATGTCGATCTCGTCCTCGTTCACTCCCCGGATCTCGAGCAGCAGTTCATCGACGAAGGCTACGGCATCAACCCGCGATGCATCGCCTACAACTACTTCATCATCGTCGGCCCGGCGTCCGACCCGGCCGGGATTGCGAACATGACCCCGGTGGAGGCCTTCCAGACGATCTACGCCGCCGGTACGAACGGGACGGCAGGCGTCGCCTTCGTCTCCCGCGGCGACAACTCCGGGACCCACAACCAGGAGAAGGCGCTCTGGGAGGAGGCGGGCTACGACTATGAGACCGAGATCGTTGACTCCGGAGCCTGGTACGTCGAGGCGGGCAAGGGCATGGGCGACACCCTGATCCTTGCAAACGAGCAGCAGGCCTACACGCTCTCTGATGAGGGGACCTACCTCTCATTTGCCGATCGCCTCGATCTCGTGCCGGTCATCGCCGAAGGGGCCGAACTTCTCAATCGCTACAGTGCGATTGCGGTCAATCCCGCAATGCATCCGGGTGTGAACGCGCAGGGTGCCGCGGACTTCATCAACTGGCTCACCACGAACGAGACTAAGCAGATGATCGGTGAGTTCGGTGCCGAGGAGTTCGGTAAACCGCTCTTTACGCCGCTTTATGCCCCAGAATGCACGGAGCCGCCGTTCAACTGCACCTGCGCGGAGCCGGTGCCCACCCCAACTTAAAGCAGGAAAGATAGGGGAGACGTGGATGAGGTGATTGGCAGGGCGACGGAGGGCAAGGGCGCATGGTGAATGGGAACCCTATCATCGAAGGGTTCATCGAGGCCATCGAGCTCATCATCACCCTTGATCCCCAGGTGGTGGAGATCACCATCCGCTCGCTCTACGTCTCCCTCACCGCCACCTTCTTTGCGTCGCTGATCGCCCTGCCTCTCGGCGCGCTCATCTACTTCTACGATTTCCGGGGCAAGCACGCGGTCATCTCCACGCTCCAGACGCTCTATGCCCTCCCGACGGTCATCGTGGGTCTGGTCGTGTTCCTCCTCCTCTCAAACGTCGGCCCCTTCGGGTTCCTTCGCCTCCTCTACACCCCCGGCGGCATGATCGCCGCCCAGACCGTCCTCATCATACCGCTCCTGATGGGACTGACAGTCACGGCGCTCTCGGGGATCGATCGGGACAAGCGCTACACGATCACCGCCCTTGGTGCGAGCAGGTTTCAGACGGTCCTGACCATCATCGCGGAGGCACGGTTCGCGGTCATGGCCGGCATCCTTCTCGGCTTCGGGAGAGCGATCGCCGAGGTGGGGACGGTGATGATCGTCGGCGGGAATATCCGGGGCGCCACCCGTGTCCTCACCACGGCGATCGCGCTCAACACATCGATGGCAAATTACTCCCTCTCGATTGCGCTCGGGATCATCCTCCTTGCGGTGGCGCTCGGCGTGAATATCGCCCTCTCTCTCGTACAACGGCGGTGATGCCATGACAATCATCGAAGCACACAATATCACGAAGTTCTACGGCGATCTGAGGGTTCTGTACGACGTCGACCTCTCGGTCGAGGAAGGAGAGATCGTAGGATTGATCGGCCCGAGCGGCTCGGGGAAGAGCACGCTCCTCCGGATTCTCGACCTCATCGAGCCGGCAAACGGAGGAGAACTCTCGATCTTTGGGATCGATGTGGCGAGGGAGCGCGGTCGCTGGCTCGATCTGCGCCGCCAGATGGGAATGCTCTTTCAAAGACCGGTCGTCTTCAATGCATCCGTCTACGATAATGTCGCGATGGGGCTGCGCTACCGCCGGGCCCCCGCCGACGAGGTCGATCGGCGGGTGAAGGAGGCCCTCGAGGCCGTCGGTCTCTCCCGCTGCATAAAGAGCCGTGCGACCGATCTCTCCGGTGGCGAGCAGCAGCGGGTGGCGCTCTCGAGGGTGCTCGTGACAGATCCCCGGATCCTCTTCCTGGACGAACCGACGGCGAACCTGGACCCGGGCTCGACCGCCACCATCGAAGCGATCGTGACGCAACTGAACCGCGAAGCCGGGACGACGGTCATCATGAGTACGCACGACCTTATGCAGGGGCAGCGGCTCGCCCACCGGATCGCCGTGATGATCGACGGCACGATCGCCCAGACAGGAAGTTCAAGCGAGATATTCCATGCGCCGAAGAACCGGCGGATTGCCCGGTTCGTGGGTGTTCAAAACATCATCCCGGGCCGGGTCGTCTCCCGGCGCGGGGGCCTCACCGTCGTGGAGGCGCGAGGAAAGGAGATCCTCTCGGCGACCCCGCCGCCCGCCGACGAAGTGGAGATGGTCATCCGCGGGGAAGACATCTCCCTGCACCGGAGAAAACCCGGCTACGAGGAGGCGGAGAACCTCTTCTCCGCCGCGATCGTCCGGATCGAGTCCACGGCGCCGTTCGTGAACGTTACGGTGAACTGCGGGTGCGATCTCTCCGCGCTCGTGACCGCGAGGAGGGCGGAGGCCCTTGAACTTCACGAAGGGATGGAGGTCTGGGTCTCTCTTCAGGCAAAGGCGGTTCATCTTATCCCGATGGAGGGGTCTTGAGTCAGATTCAAAGCGATACCGCCTGGTCCCTGCTCCTTCAGGGACTCCTGCGTTAATTATCGTACATTAACTCCATCCTGAATGAATACCTTTAACAATGGAGTTTTCAAAAGAATTTCTTCATGAAGATAACCCCTCCAAGCGCGTTTATCTCTCAAAACGCCGCTGCCGGGGTCCAATTCTCCGGCCGTATTGGGGCGACGGTGACCGACCCGGCGTCCGACACCAATATTCGGACCCCTGCACCAACGACGGCCAGCCTCCGATCGTGCCTGCAGGCAGCTACGGCAGCGTACCTCGCGCTTTCCAGTCGCTTGTTGCGAGCAAGGCCTGATCCTCACCTCATTTTCTGGTGAATCTCAACACTGCACCTATTTGGGCATTCAGCAGCATCACAACCATGAAGACCGAAACGCTCTCATCCGATCCTTTCCCGGCAGATAGGAAGACGGCCGTTACCCGGTGGAAAGAGCACCGTGGGTGGTACGTGGACTGGTGCACCGTATGGTTCTGCGTCCTTGGCGGTCTGATCGTCGGGATCACGGTGCTTGCGCTCGCGAACATAGCGATGACGGAACTCGCCGATCCGGCTCACCTCCTTGAGGTGGCACTATCGTCGGAAGTGATCCACTCGATCCTCCTCACGTTTGGTGCGGGAGCGAGCGCCGTCCTCCTCCTTATCCTCTTTGGGACCCCGCTCGCCTACGTCCTTGCGCGATCCCGTCCTTCCCGCTTAAAAGGGGTCGTCGAGAGCATCGTCGACATCCCCCTCATCCTGCCGCACACCGTGGCGGGCCTGCTTGTCTACCTCCTCTTCATGCGCCGGGGATGGCTCGGCGCGCCGCTCTCGGAGATCGGGCTCGCGTTTGAGGATGCATTGCCGGGAACGATCGTTGCGATGCTCTTTGTTTCTTCCCCGTTCTTCATCAATACCATGCGCGAGGGATTCGAGATGGTGCCGGTCCACATGGAGAACGTTGCCCGCACGCTCGGGGCGGACACATTCACAGCGTTTCGAACGGTCACCCTTCCTTTAAGCCTCCGGCACATGTACAGCGGAGCCGTTCTCGCCTGGGGAAGGGCCATTGGGGAGTTTGCCGGCGTCGTCATGATCGCCTACTACCCGTTCATCATATCGACGCTGATCTACTACTTCTTCACGACTGATGGAATCTACACGAGCAGGAGCATCGCATTTACGGTCATCCTGGTCAGTCTTGGGGTATTCTACCTTCTGCGGAGGATGACCCGGTACTTAGGGAGGTACGATGATAGAGTTTGACCGCGTCTCGCTCAATCTCGGCTCGTTCTCGCTTGACGACGTCAGCCTGACAATCGGTATGGGCGACTACTACTTCATCGTCGGGCCTTCGGGTGCAGGAAAGACAGTCCTCCTCGAAGTGATTGCCGGACTCCACCGGCCGGACAGCGGCCGCGTCCTCCTTCGAGGCACCGAGATCACCACCCTCCCTCCGGAGAAACGGGGGATCGCCCTCGTCTACCAGGACTACTCGCTCTTTCCGAACATGACGGTCGTGGACAACGTCTCATACGGCCTCCGGGTGCGGGGAATGCGAAAGAATGAGGCCCGTGCCGAGGTCGTCCCACTCCTCGAGCGGTTCGGGATCGGTCACCTCGCCGACCGCTACCCGGGATCCCTCTCCGGCGGCGAGCAGCAGCGGGTGGCGCTTGCACGGGCTATCGCGGTGAAACCGGATATCCTCCTCCTCGACGAACCGCTCTCGGCCCTCGACCCAATCACGCAGGAGAAGTTCATCGCCGATCTCAAGCGGCTCCACCGGGAGGACGGGCTCACCATCGTCCAGGTGAGCCACTCCCGGCGGGAAGCGCACCACCTCGCCACTCGTATGGCGGTGCTCATCGATGGAAAACTCGTGGACGAGGGGGAGGCGGGGGCCGTCCTGAACACTCCCCGCAGCCGCGAGGTCGCCAGGTTTGTCGGGATCGAGAACGTCCTGGATGGGATCGTGACCGAAAACGATGGAGGGCGAGCGATCGTGGATCTCGGGGGGTGGTCCTTCGAGGCGGTGACGGATGCCGCCACGGGCGAGGAGGTCACCCTCTGCATCCGGGCCGACGATCTCATCATCTCCGTCGGGCATGATCCGCGTACCAGCGCCCGGAACAGAGTGGCCGGCACGGTCGTCTCGGTCGTGGAGAACGGGCCAATTGCCGAGGTGCGGGTGGATGCGGGCGTCACGCTCACTGCGGTCCAGACCCGACGGTCGGTGCGGGACCTGGGCCTTGTCCCGGGAACGCCAGTCACCCTCTCCGTGATGGAGACGGGGGTCCACGTTATCCGTTCTTTTTCTTAAGCGAGAGGGAGGGGCCGACCAGGACGACTGTAGCGCCATTTGCCGCCACGATGGCAAGGCCTCCCTTTATCACTCCATAGGCGAACCAGAGAAGGGCATCTGTGGGGAAGATAACGAGCATCGCAAGCGAAAGTTCGGTGGTTGACTGCGTGCGCCAACCCGACAGATCTGCGGTGCAAACGCGGCTGTCATGAGCGAGCCGGGGCGACAAGACCGAGTGCGATTATGGTATCGTGGTTCAGCGGTCTCTCCCGCTGAACATGATAACCCCCGGTCTGATCACGACCCGGACTGCCGGCTGCCTTCCCGCCACTTGAGAGCGTAGGCGAGAACCATCCCTATGATGAACGCAAACGTGAGGCCTATTATGAGGGTGAGGATCGCGATGACCGCCGTGACCAGGTAGGACTCCGTCTTGATGCTGTGTTTCCCTAGCTCTATCGCTACAAAGACGAGGAGCGCTCCAAAGATCCCGAGCGGGATGAGTGTCAGCACCTCCGGCGGGGCGAAGGCAAGGGCGAAGATGAGAATGAAGATTCCGGCGACGATATTCGCCCCGCCGGTCCTCGCGCCGAACCGGTACATGGCCGCAAGCCCCCCGGCGCCGTGGCACATCGGAAACCCGCCGAGCGGCGTCGAGACCAGGTTCATGACCCCGATCGTCCGGGAGAGCCGGTCGGGGTCCACACCCTTCTTTGGGAAGAGGTCGTAGGTGAGGAGGGATGTCGCGAGGATGGCGTTTGCAATCGTGAGGGGAATCTGAGGCAGCGCAAGGTCCCAGGTCGCGGCGATGAAGTCCGTCGGCATCGGAATGAGGAGGGCGGGAAGGGGCATCAGGCGGAACGGCGGCATCCCCTGCGTGGCGATCCCCATGGCAAGCCCAATGATCAGGACCAGGAGTGCGGAGATGTCGGGGATCCGGGTGCGCTGCGATACGATGAAGAAGGCAAGGATGATTGCTATCGCGACCGCCGCAACAAGGAGGTCGGGGAGGATATAGCCAAGCGATGTCTCCAGGAGGACGAGTGCAAGCCCCGCCTGGACGCCCCGGATGACGCTCTTTGGGATCCGGTCCCCGAGCCACGTCATCCCGCCGACGAGTCCGAGCACCAGGAAGAGCACGCCGACGACGAGGCCCGAAGCCACGATCTCGGCACCGCAGAGTCCTTCGGCGATGACGATGGCCCCGATCGCCTTCATCGGCTCGATGGGGATTGGGAGGCGGTAGTAGAACCCGGTGATGATGAACCAGGCGGCGAGGAAGAGGAAGAAGTGGCTGACGTTCACGTCCGGGCAGACGATGGCCACACCGAGCAGAATCGGGAAGATGGTGCCGAAGTCGCCGACCGCTCCGGCGATCTCTTCAAGAGAGATCCGTATGCCGCCCATTCCCGTCCCGGTCTCCTCTGCCATCCTTCCCTCTTTGAGCCCTCCCTCGATTCAACGATTATGAATTGAGGATCCGGTGCGTCAGTGCTCTCTGATGCAGTATACTACTGCAACCAGGTAAGTAAGTGTGTTTATTTAATGGTGTTTATACGGGTCGATTTCTAATCGGGATTTCCTGCATGAAGGTATCCGTGCAAAAAGAATTCTGCATCTCGTTCGCCTTTCTGCAATCGAAACCTCTTGTTCTGGCCCTAAAGGGACTAAAGACCCAATTCTCACGTCGCCTGTCCGGGAGCGGTGCCCCTCTCGCGGCCTTCGCCGGTCGGGGGAGAGATCGGAGGGCCGGGTTCCTCCTCCTCCTTCTTCTCGTCGAGGAGGCCTTCGGCCTTCAGCCGTTCGATGGCCTGGTCCAGGTACTCCGAGACGATCCTGTCCCTCTCGTGGATCTGCCGTATCCAGACCCGCACCGTCAGCCTGATCCACTCCTCCTTGATCGACGAGACCTGCACCTTCGGCTCGAGGAATGCCTGGTCGGCGCGGGGGAGATCGGAGGAAAGGCGCCCGATGTAGGGCAGATCGAAGAGGCTCTGGAGGGCGGACCGCTCGGCCGGCTCGACGTGGGTCAGGATCAGGGGATGGTCATGCGCGGCGGTAAGCGCGATCTCCTCCACCCGCGTAAGATCTGCGGTGATCGGGACGGCGAGCGGGATCGAGACCTCCAGAAGTCCGGCGCGGGAGTAGTTGATCACTTTTGAGGTTATGATACTCGAATTCGGTGTGAGGATCAAACCGCCGTCGAGACCCTTGAGGGTCGTCGTCGTGAGGGAGATATCCTGCACCTTGCCGGGCCCGGTCTCCGGCCTTCCGCTGACGCTCACCCATTCCTCGAGCTGGATGGGGCGGTTGATGGTTATCAGGACGCCTGCGATAACGTTCTGGATAATCTGGCGCGATGAGAAGGCTATGACGATACCGAGGATACCGAGCGAGGCGGCGAAGGCCGTTGGATCGAAGGCGAGGAAGTGCCGTGCGCTCGCGTAGATCCCTCCAAGGGTTATGCCGTACTGCAGTACGGCCGATGTCCACTTGGCCGTCCCACGGGATACCCGCCCGTCAAGGACCCGCCGAAGGAGCATGTAAGCGAGGTTGCCGAGGAAGAGAAACCCGATAAGCGTGAAGAGGAATGCGAGGAACGCATCGAGGGGAACTCCGCCGATGAGGAGCGAACCGCTCTCCTGTATGGGGGTGAGGTGAGAGATGGTAGAATTAATTCCTTCCGTCATGCCGCATCGACCTTCACCGGGATCTCCTCGGCCGAGAGACGCCTGAGAACTTCTCGCATGTACCGGGAGATGATATCGTCCTTCTGTGGGATCTTGCGGGTCCAGACCCGGATGACCAGTTTGATCCAGCCGTCGGTGACCGATGTGATATGGATGGCCGGTGCAAGATCTGCAACGTCGGTGCTGTCGGAGGAGACGCGCCAATTGTAGGGATGGTTCAAGAGATCCTGAATAATGGAGTGCTCGACCGCATTGGGGTGCTGAATGATACGCGGGTCGTCGCGCGCCACTGAAAGTGCGATCTCCTTTGCCCGGGTCAGGTCCGCCCAGGCCGGGATGGTGATCGAGACCCGGATCTCCATCAACCCGCCCCGGGAGTAGTTGACAACCTTTGAGGCTATGATGCTTGAGTTCGGCATGAGGATGAGGGAGCCGTCGAGCCCCTGAAGGATCGTCGTCGTGAAGGAGAAGTCGCGCACCCTGCAAAGCCCTGTTGACGGCAGCTCCCCGACGACGATCCACTCCTCGAGCTGGACCGGGCGATTGATGGTGATAAGGATACCTGCAAGGATGTTCTGCGTGATCTGGGTCGATGATACGGCCACGACGATACTGATGATTCCAAGCGATGCGACGACGGCGTTCAGGTCGAAGGCAAGGAGATACCGGGCACTCGCATAACCCCCGCCGATGATGACGGCATACTGCAGGATAGCCGCCGTCCACTTGGCCGCCCTCGGTGAGACCCGTCCATCCAGTGCTCGTCTAAGAAGCATGTAGGCGAGGTTGCCAAGGATGAGGAGCACGATGAGGGTGAGGATGAACGCGAAGAACGCGCCAATGGATCCCCCACCGATGAGGGATGGCTCGCTCGATTGCATCTTAGGTGTAGTGGGTGTGAGAGAGAATTAACCCACTGTATCATCAGTCGCCGTCCTGACACCCGGGGACGGCTGCACGAGCCTGCAGTGCCGAATAGATGTCTGGCCCTAGGACCTCTTTTGCGCGCTCGCCGTAACGCTCTGCTATGACTGCAAGGAGCTTACGGGTCCCCGAGGCTGTGGTGGAGATTCCGACCCGTTCCACCCGGCGGATCAGCCCGTCGCGCTCCATATCGCCGAACCGGGGAAGGACATAGTAGTGGGGTATCCCGAGGTGCTCGGCGAGCTTTCGGGTCGTAGGGAACCGTATGGTAACTCCATCTGGTGAAAAACCGATCGTTATGCAGCGTTCCTCTTCAAGAAGGATTCTCGCGGCCGCGTCAAAGATGTCGTCGTGCTCGTGCGTGGTCATCCGATCGCAACAGTAGTTGCACCCGACGGGAAAAAAGAGAGTCGGTCTGGTTACGCCGCTTCGGCTGCCTTCATCTCGCCCCGCTCTTCCTCGGGCATCTCCTCGAGGTAGACAACCTCCGCCCCGACGTCTTTTGCAATCTGTTCGAGTTCAACTTTGCGGAAGTGGGTTCCCTCGACTTTCAGGTGTTTCTCATCGCCCTGCTCTTCGATAACGGCGACGACACGGAACCTGGGTTGCTTCACACCGGTGCCGACCTTCTGGCGCTCTCGTACGTAGATCTTCATACCGCATTCATCTCCTATCAGGTGGTATACCAGTTGGTATACCCCAAAGGGATATAACGTTTTCCCTCAAACTGAAAGTCAGTGGTTTTATGGCAGAACGGATTGAGATGAGATCGAGGTTCAAAGGTGAGAGCCTGGTCCGGCGAACCCTGCTCCGCGAGACCGAGGCGGGCGAGCAGATCAGGATCATGCCGGACTTAAACGTGGTCAAGATCGGCGGCCATGGCGTCATCGACTACGGACGGGCCGTGGTCTACCCGCTGGTAGAGGAGATCGGGGAACTCTCCCGGAACCATAAGATCCTGGTCGCCACCGGCGGCGGCGTCCGGGTCCGGCATATCCTCGACGTCGGGATCGACCTCGGGATGCCGACGGGGGTGCTTGCGGAACTCTCGGGTAAGATCAGTGAGCAGAACGCGATCATGCTCTCCATCCTCCTCTCGAAGTACAACGGAGTTCGGATCACTCCCGGCGATCTCTTAGATCTCCCCTCGATCATATCCCTTGGAATGCTCCCTGTCGTCCAGGGCACCCCACCCTACGGGCTGTATGAGCACCCGCCGAGACTCGGGAGCATCCCGCCGCACCGGACCGATACCGGCGCCTTCCTGATGGCGGAGGTCATCGGCGGAAAGAGTTGCATCCTCGGAAAGAACGTCGACGGTCTCTACACCGAAAATCCTTTTGAGAACCCCGACGCCGAGTTCATCCCGGAGATCACCGCCGACGAGCTCCTGGAGATGCACCTTGAGGATATGGTGCTCGAACCGATGGCGGTCGAGCTCCTCCGTGATGCCGTCCACGTGAGAGAGATCAAGATCGTGAATGCCCACGTGCCGGGGAATATCACGAAGGCCGTGAACGGGGAGCGGGTTGGGACCCTGATTCGGGCCTCGTAAACCTCTCTGTCAATCTTTTCCCATTAACTCGAAAGATGGCTTATTTAGCCTTGTAGGTCGATCAGTACAATATCCTATGACTATCTACCTTGGCATTGACGACACCGACACCCGCGAGTCCCGGGGAACCGGACGGCTCGCTCGCGCGATTGCAGCAGAACTCGCCAGGATGTATACGGTGACGGGGGTGACCCGGCACCAACTCTTTGTCCACCCCGCTGTCCCTTACACCTCGCATAACAGCTCAGCGGTCATCCACATCCATGAAGAGACAAACGGGGCCGTGGCCGAGATCTTTGAGACGGCAAAGGAACTGATGCTCGCCGACTTCATCGAGGGGAGCGATCCCGGGATCTGTGTCGCTGGCGACCGAAAGATCAACGGCGACATCACCCACTTCGGGCTCGCCGCAAAGACGAGTATCGTGACGCAGGATGAGGCGCGTTCCCTTGCCCGCGAGGCCGGAATCCTCCTTGAAGGGCTTGGAGGTACCGAGGACGGCGTCATCGGCGCGCTCGCTGGGGTGGGTCTCGCGGCATCGGGGAACGATGGCAGGTTTGTTCAGAAGGGAACGATCCGGGACCTACGCGGCAACCAGACGATTGCGGCGATCCTTAATTCCGGCGTCGACCGGGTCATGACCCGCGACGGCGCAGCGGTCGAGGAAGGTGTCGTCGCGCTCCGGAAGTTCCCAAAACCCGCCTGCGTCGGGGGAAAGGCGATCCTCTACGTCGAGGCTGACGGCGAGGGATATCGCGATATCGTGGTGGGATGAACCGCGGAGATCCCGGTTCTCTATAAATCTTTTTTGAGTTCGCCTTCGGCGGTCAATCCCTATCCTCCCATCGCACCCCTCGCAGTTGCTCGTTCTCTTTCCTGTCTTCGGGCTCCTAGTCTATTAATCAGCATCTTTACTGCGACTGCCGTTCCGCGCCCGGCGGCGGGGGGTCGGCGGAGCACCCTGTCCCGGGGGCCTTAATAATCAAATTTAGTTTCTTTTTTTTCTGTGTTAATATGATTAACTTTATTAAGTTTCTATTAATTCAAAACAGTTCTATTTAAATGTAGATATCACGATATCTCTTTGAGAACTATGCAACAAAGAACCATTTTTGCAGTTACGGCCATATTGGTCGCATTTATGCTCATCTGCGGCTGTACTGGGACGACATCCGACCAGACTCCCGGAGAAAAGCAGCAGCTCCGTATCGCAACGACGACCAGTCTCTACGATACCAAACTCCTCGATCACCTCACCCCGATCTTTGAGGAGAAGTACAACGCCGAGCTGATCATTGTCTCTGGCGGAACCGGCAAGGCGATCGAGTATGGACAGCGGGGCGACGTTGACGTCCTGATGGTGCACGACCGTGCACGTGAAGATGCCTTCCTCGCCGACGGCTACGGTACCAACCGGCGCGTATTCGCCTACAACTACTTCATCATCATCGGACCCGAGTCCGACCCGGCCGGCATCAAGGGCATGGACCCCGAGCAGGCATTCACCACCATCCGTGAGAAGGGAATGGCTGGTGAGAATGTCGTCTTCGTCTCGCGCGGCGACGCCTCGGGAACGCACTCAAAGGAGCAGGCAATCTGGAAGGCAGCCGGATTCAACTACTCGACAGATATCCAGGGCTCCGGCAGCTGGTACCAGGAGGCCGGGACCGGCATGGGTGCGACCATTGCGATGGCGAATGAAAAGCAGGCCTATGCTCTCTCCGACATCGGGACATTCCTTGCCTACAAGGGCGATGTTGACCTCGTAGCGCTCGTCGACGAGGGCGATGCCCTGCTCAACGTCTACTGCGCAATGCAGATCAACCCCGAGAAGTACCCCGACACCAACACCGCCCTCGCGAAGGACTGGATCAACTTCCTGATCTCTGACGAGATCCAGCAGGAGATCGCCTCCTTCGGTGTCGAAGAGTATGGCCAGCCGCTCTTCTATGCCGCCCAGAACGACTGGGAGAAGATCGGCGTGCCGCAGGCTGAAGTGAAGGACCCGGTCCTCTGATCCAGCCAAAAAATCTACCCTTTTTGTCCAGGAACGGACCACAGTTAGGTGCCAAAGTATGTACGAGATCATCGAGGGATTTCTGGAGGCGCTCCGGCTCATCATAACGCTTGATCCTGATGTTATGGCAATCTCCTTGCGGAGCATCATTGTCTCATTCACAGCAACGATCTTTGCCTCACTGATCGCCGTTCCGCTCGGCGGCGTAATCTACTTTGGGTCGTTCCCGGGCAAGAAGAGTCTCATTAACCTGATTCAGACCCTCTACTCTCTGCCGACGGTCATCGTCGGGTTGCTCATCTTCCTGCTCCTCTCCCGCGTCGGGCCGTTTGGATTTCTGCGACTGCTCTTCACCCCGACCGCCATGATCATCGCACAGACGGTTCTTATCCTGCCGATCATGATCGGTCTTACGATATCCGCTCTCTCGGGGGTCGATCCGATCATCAGGGATACCCTCCGCTCGCTTGGAGCGACTCGTTTTCAGTTCCTCGCAAACACCATGAAGGAGGCCAAATTCGCGATCCTTGCGGCCGTTGCACTTGGATTCGGGCGGGCGATATCCGAGGTCGGAGCGGCGATCCTTGTCGGCGGCAACATCATGGCGTCGTCATTTTCGAGTTCGACCCGGGTGCTGACGACCGCGATATCTCTCGAGACCTCGATGGGGAACATCTCTCAGTCCATCGCACTCGGGATCGTCCTCCTCGCAATCGCTCTCGTCGTCAACTTCGTCATAACCACGGTCCAGCACAGGTGATCCCATGATTGAACTTGAAGGCGTCAGAAAATCGTTCGACGGCAAGGAGGTGCTTGCCGGCGTTTCCGCACGCATCGAGCGTGGGGAGATCTTTGCCGTCATCGGGCCAAGCGGGTCCGGAAAATCAACCCTGCTGCGCCTCATCGACCTCCTCGATACCCCGACAGGAGGCGCGATCCGGATCAACGGCGTCGATATCCATGCAAATCGTGAAGAGAGTCATAGAGTACAGCGGATGATGGGGATGGTCTTCCAGAAACCCGCCGTCTTCAACACGACCGTTGCGGAGAATATTGCAGTTGGACTCCGGTTTAGAGGGATCAAGGAGGCGGCGATCAAGGCGAAGGTCGAGGAGGCCCTTGCCGTGGTCGGCCTTGCCGGCTACGAAGAACGGCGGGCCAGAACCCTCTCGGGCGGGGAGATGCAGCGGGTGGCGCTTGCCCGGGCGATGGTGATCGAACCGGAGATCCTCCTGATGGATGAACCGACCGCAAACCTTGATCCCGTCTCGGTGGAGAAGATTGAGGAACTGGTGGTGCGGATCAACCGCGACCTCGGGACGACGATCGTCTTTTCGACCCACGATATGTACCAGGGCCAGCGGCTTGCCCACCTGATTGGCGTACTGATGAACGGGCGGTTTGCGCAGGTAGGGACTCCGCGGGAGGTCTTCACCCATCCGGCAAGTCGGGAGGTCGCCCGGTTCGTCGGGATCGAGAATATCATCGACGGCGTCGTCGTCGCCAGCAACGGCACCTGTGCCGTCGATGCTGGCGGCGTCAGGATTCGGACTCGCTCGCCGCTTACCCCGGAGGAACTGGTCAGTCTCTGCATCCGTTCGGAAGACCTGCGGGTCACCCCGGCAGGTGAGGCGACGACCGCGCCGGGAAAGAACACCCTTCCCGGCATCGTGACCTCGATCGTGCCTCGCGGCCCGTTCAGCAGGGTGACTGTCGACTGCGGGATAACCCTCTCGTCAATTCTTTCCTGGAAGGTGGTCGACAATCTCGGCATCCGCGAAGGGAGCCATGTTGCGGTCTCGTTTGCGGAAGAGTCGGTTCATGTTGTCAGGCGGGGATGAGGGATTCCCGCGTGTTGGACTCTCGCGTGACCCGTACTATTGCGGCTGCACGGGTCGAGACGATAGACCCCAACCATCTTTTCTCAAGTCTACCGGTCTTTTGCCGCGAGGTGCTCCCGTACCTCCACCAGGTACCGATCCAGCCGGCGCCGGAACTCCCGGGGATCGAGGCCCCGCGCCTCGTGGCCCGACAACTGCAGGATACGATCGGCCTGCGCGATCAGGATGTCGAGCGATGATGCTGCGTAGATGAGCGTCGTCTCCCCGAGCGCCTCTCGCCGGGTGGCGAGCAGTGTCGATAACGGCGTCACCTCGCCGCTCTGGAGGCAGCCCGGAACCAGCAGATTTGTCGCGGAACGGTCCTCGTCGAGGATGAGGATCGGCACCCCGGCCGAGAGCGCGGTCTGGATCTCGTGCGCCATCACAAGCGACCCGCTCCCCTGACCGGATGCCGCCCCGGGATGGCCGTCGATCCCGGGCGGGAGGCGGCCAAAGAAGAGGCTGACGTCCGCCCTATCAAGGTGGCGCTCGCCTGCCTCAGCCTGGGCGATCCCGCCCAGGCTGACGAGGAGTTCCCGCCCGTCCCCTGCGGCATGGTCGTCCTGTCCGGCGATGACCGCATGAAGGAAGGTGCTCTTTCCCTCGGCGTTCGAGCCCGCGACCGCAAAGACCTCCCGCCGCTGCAGCCCAAGACCGGTCACGACCCTGCCGCTCCCGGCGAGTTCCACCTCGACCGGATCGAGTTCCAACGGGCATCGGAAGGGGATGTGCGTCCCCTCTTTCGGGCCCGCGATCCGGTGGTGACACCGAAACTGAGTGAACTGGCGGGCCGGCCGCGTCCCGTCGCCGATGAATGCCACAAGCCCCATCTTCGGGAGAGCGCGTCGGAGCGCCTTCTGGTCGATGGAGAGTTCTCGGGCCGCGGCAAGGTCCCTCTCGGGCACCCGGCGCACGACACGATCGATCGCCTCGAGGAGTGATCCGAGCCGCTCGAGAACCTCTCTTACCGTGGCATGCGTGGGCGGGCCCGGGTACGGGAGGGCGCCCCTGACGACGAGATGAAGCCCGGAGCCGTCAATCCGATTCTCGTTGTCCGGACGCCAGAGGTTCGTTCCGAGGGCACTGTTTGACGCGATCAGCGTGACCGGCTCCACGTTCTGCAGGCAGTGGGCGGGGTGCTCCGTCCCGATCCCGGCTATCGGACCGAGGTCCCGCTCGGTGGGGACCGCCGCCTTGATTGCCTCGATAATCACCCCGACAGCCCCATCGCCACCCAGATCGAAAATCTGTACCGGGAGCAGCACCGGGATGCTGAACCGGAGCGCCGTTGTATCGAGCGACCGGACAAGGTACGTGTTGACGAGGTCACGCGCTGCCTCCCGGTCGATGCGCACCCGGCCCCCGTCAAGATCCGCGATGATCCGGTGAACCTGCCCCTGCCAGGATTCCGCCGCCCCGCTCATCCTTTCTCATCAGGTAATGGTCTCCTGGATCCAAAGGTTTTCCGCACAACTGCCCGCCGCGCCCTTAAATAGAGATGCGGCCCACCATTCTATAATGGAACTGATAGTCCTTGCGAGCGGGAGCAAAGGAAACTGCACCTACCTGCGAGGGGAGCGAGGTGCGCTGCTCATCGACGCAGGGCTCTCAGCACGTGAGACCCTCCGGCGCCTTGCGGATGCCGGTGCCGATGCATCGCTCATTGAGGGCATCCTAGTCACCCACGAGCATATCGACCATGTTCGGGGCGTCGACGTCCTGGCAAGGAGGCTTGGCGTCCCGGTCTATGCGACCGGCGGCACGCTGGCCGCGCTTTCCGGGAAATGCAGGCAATCGATGGAACTGCGACGGTGCAGGTGCGGTGAGTCATTTGCTCTCGGCGACTTTTCTGTCGAGCCCTTTGCCGTCTCCCACGATGCTAACGAGCCCTGCGGGTTCTCGGTCACTGAGGGCGACCTCCGCATCGGGTGCTGCACCGATACCGGGACCATAACCCCGACGATCTTCGATAGCCTCGCCTCCTGCGATGCTATCCTTCTTGAGAGCAACCACTGTCCCAATATGCTTGAGAATGGTCCGTACCCCGCCTATTTGAAGAGCCGGATACGCTCAAAGCGCGGGCACCTCTCAAACCCCGACGCCGCTCGCTGCCTGCAGCGGCTTGCCGACCACATTCACATGGCCGTGCTCGCCCACTTAAGCGAGATCAACAACACGCAGGAGAAAGCGTTGGCGAGCGCCCTTGAAGGCCTCGGGTTCTACTCCGACCAGGTTGCCGTCACCGTGGCCTCCCAGAACCCGGATCCTCTGCACCCGGAGTTCTGCGGTCTCCAACTCTGATATCACGCCTTCCGGAGCGTGCAGACCATACCTATCACGCCACCCGTGACATCGGTGATCGGAGCAGCAGAGATGCGGACCCACTGGCTTAATCCCTCGTTTCCTACGAGCAGGGTTCCCTCAGTGCACTCTGCAGGTCTGCCCTGTCCGAGAACCTCCGATGAGAGAACTTCCCGAATGTTATCGCCAGAGAAGAGCGACCAGATCTCTCTCCCGGTCAATTCTTCACTCCCGTAGCCGATCAGATCCCCGGCGGCCTCGTCAGCGATGACGACCACCCCGGATGCATCGGTGGTGATCCTTACCTCGGCATCATCAGCAATCAGGTTGATCGATGAATCGAGCCACTCTTCTGCGGCTCTTCGCTCGCTCATCTCAATAGAATGGAGGAGTTGCTTGAGTTGCTCATTTGTGCGTTCGAGTTCGGCAGTCCGTTCGGCGACGAGTTCCTCCAGGTGTTTGTGGTGGCTCTGGAGTACCTGCTCTGTCTGCTTTCGCTCCGTAATCTCCCGGATGATGGCCATCAAGTGTGTGTCATGAAGCGGCACGACACGGGCCTCATAGTATCGCACTTCCCCGTTCTCCGTATGGCAGAACTCCAGGGACGTGGCAGGGGCACCGGTCTGGGCGGCCTGCTGAACGGCGTCCAGGAGTGCGTCGCCAATCTCTGCCGGGAAAATGTCCTGTATGCGCCGTCCGAGCAGTGTTCTCGGTACAAGCGAGGTCTTTGCCAGTCTGCCGATCCTGGTGTTGATGATCGTGCCGTCGATGTTTAATCGGAGGAAGAGGTCGGGAAATGCCTCAACCACCGCCGTCAATTCCGACGTGATCTGCCGGAGGCGTTCTTCGATCCGGACTTGTTCGGTGACATCCCTGACAGTGAGCAGATTGCAGCCGCTACTGAGTGATGATCGCCTGATCTCGATATCGCGGACTTTTCCGTCCCCGCAGACCACGCTCGTCACGAGGCTGTTTCGGCTCCCCTGGAGCAGTTCCTCCCACATCTCCTGTACTCTCTGACGGTATGCCGGGTTTGGGTGGGCACGCTCAAGCCAGGCAGAGGTTGTCGGAAGATCTTCGAGAGTATATCCGGTAATCCTGGTAAACGCCGGATTGAGATACTGGCACCTGCCTTCAGCATCAACCATGACGAACCCATCGGGCGCTTCAAAAAGAATCGAGCGGTAAGTCTCTTCATTGAGGTGCGATTGGTCGTGGAATGTTTCCCGCTTGGCGCCTCGACTAGTATCATTCCCCGTCATCATAACTCCCTCTGGTAGCTCCTGGACTGCGGACTCTGCCTATAGAAATTTTTCCCCGCAAGTTATTATAAATCCATCGTTCTTTACTTTCTACATATATTGCTGATAATCTTTTTTTGATTGATTTCGATCGGATTGCTGTAAATTTACCTCATTAATGATTTTTTTGCCTCTAGATAGGCACATGCAGTCTTGAACAGGGAGGAGGGGTGCGGCCTGGCTGCTCCAATGAGGAGTTCACAGTCGGTCTTCGCCGATCTTTAAGACACGCATACAATACCGGTCGACACTGGTGATGAAGGCCGATTTCGCCCGAATTTCCCGGCCTTCGCCCCCATCTATATAATCGCGGAGAATGTAGTCCAGCGCTGTAATGTAGTAGTCTCGCGCGGATGCGATCTTCTTTGCCTCCTCAAAACAGAGATAACTCGCGGCCTTATGGTTGCACATGATCTCGAGCACGGTATCCAGCAGCAGGAGCGGGCATTTTGGAAATCCCTTTATAATCGCCAGTTTCCGAAAGTTCGCGTAAGGTTCTGGTTGCGCCCCGAGGATCGCAAGTTTCAAACCAGAATAGAGAGTGTCGTGATCGTTGGGATACTGTTGCAGCATCTGTTTGACGATCGCGGCAGCCTCGCTTCCTTTGCGCAGTTCTATGCAGGTATCGAACGCCTCTGCGAGGAAGAATTTGTTGTCCGGGAACTGCTTTATGGCATGGCCGAGGAGTCGCTGGCGGTGCTCAAGGTCGTTCTCATGCTTTGTCTGCAGGATCCCGATGCGGTAAAGCCCCGATTCACTTGGGAACCAGGTGAGTGCCAGATCGAACATCGACCAGAAGATCTGGTTCAGCCGGGTTCCTTTGCGGTCAAACACCCCCAGACGGTTGAGCGGGGGTCGAGACCGGGCGAGATACAGCATCTCTTCACGGGCACGGATCTCCATATCACTGGATTGGGCACCCTGCTCCCCGTTGACTGCCCGGGATTGGATATGGTAACAATAGGCAATTGCGGCGTTGATCCGTCCGTCATAATTTCTATGACGCATCAGATAGTCGGTCGCCAGGTGATAGTTGCCTGCGTCGAGCAGCCTGAGGGCCACGATCACATCGAGGGTTGTGCGCTCTCTCTTTCGCCGCTTCCCCCTCATGGCGTGCCGCAGAATCTTCTCGAAGTATTCGGCTGTTGGGGCTTCGCGCGTAGCGTTAATGACCGTACCGGTGATCGCATCGATGAAATCATCGTAGGCCCTATCGTCCAGGTTAGGAAAGGTTTTATCAAGCGTGGCGGTAACATGCCCGAAGAAGACTGGGAGATTTGCCTCAACCCGGGCTATGTTTTTTTCGATATAACTATTCATAGTTGCCTGAAGTTGCTCGAGTCTTCTATTCCCGGGCACCTTGGACCGCCATATGCCTTCCATGTATTTTAGGAATGTTTAGCGAAAGATATCGTTTACTATATGTTCCTCTCCGGGTTCGTCCGGGATGCAGCCAAGTACGGTGTAAGAGATCCGCTCTCCTCCGTCCCCTCGCGGCACGCCAAAAGACAGAAGCATTGATTCACCCCGCCGGGAAATATTTCAGACGATATGGGTATGCAGTTTCTGGAGTTCGCTCAAATCTGCGAGCACCTTGAGGGTATCTCCGGGCGCCTGGAGATGATCGAGCAGGTCTCCGCCGTCCTGCCCCGTCTCGACGACGAGGAACTTCCGATCTTCGTCCGCTTCATCATGGGCAGGGTCTTTCCCGACTGGAGCACCAAAAACCTCGGCGTGGGTCCAAACCTCCTCTACGACGCCGTGGCCTACGTCGTCGGGACGAAGAGGGGCGTGGTCAGGGAGGCGATCAACGCGGTCGGGGATGTCGGTCTCGCGGTCGAGCAACTCCTGGAAAAGAAGGAGCAGACATCGTTTTTCATCCAGGAACTGGACCTCTCCGAGGTCTATCACGCTTTCGAGCGGATGGCCGCCGCAGAGGGGCAGCGGTCGCAGCGGGAGAAACTCCGCATCGTGCAGGGCCTCTTTGGGAACGTCCGACCGCTCGAGGGACGTTATCTCGCGCGGCTGATGCTCGAAGAGCTCCGGATCGGCATGGGCGAGGGGAACGTCCGCGACGCCGTCGCCCGGGCATTCAATGTCGACGTCCGCCTGGTCGAGCATGCCCACCAGGCGATGAACGACCTCGGTGCGGTCGCCCTCCTTGCCCGGCGGGACCCGGAGGCGCTCTCCCGCGTCACGATCGAGCCCTTCCACCCGGTGAAGATGATGCTTGCCCAGGCCGGGACGATCGCCGCTCAGATTGCCGATCACGGCGAGGTTGCGGTCGAGTACAAGTACGACGGGAGCCGGTTCCAGTTCCATAAGGTCGGCAATCTCTCCCGGATTTACTCACGGAAACTTGAGGATGTCACGGGCAGCCTCCCGGATATCGTAAAGATCCTCTCGGAGGCAACCGACCATGACGTCATCCTCGACGGGGAGGTGGTCGCCGTCCGGGACGGCAGGCCCATGCCGTTCCAGTACGTCATCAGGCGGTTCCGCCGTAAGCACGAGGTGAACTCGATGATGGAGAAGATCGAGCTCGTCCCGCGAGTCTTTGATATCCTCTACCTGGACGGCGAGACCCTGATGGATCGCCCCTTCGCCGAGCGGCGGAAGCTCCTTGAGGCGGTGCTCGCCGGATCATACGTTGCCCCGCAGTTCCGGGTGAGCGATCCCGCTGCGGCGGAGGCGGTCTACACCGAGGCGCTCGATCTCGGGCACGAGGGTGTGATGGTGAAGGTCCCGGACTCGCCCTACACCCCGGGCGTCCGCGGCCGCCTCTGGGTGAAGGTGAAGCCCGGTGTCGAGACCCTCGACCTCGTGGTCGTCGGGGCCGAGTGGGGCGAAGGCCGCCGGGCGGGGATGTTCGGCTCGTTCCTCCTCGCGGTTCAGGATCAGGGCCGGCTCCTCCCGGTGGGGAAGGTGGCGACCGGGATCACCGATGAGGTGCTTGCGGACCTCTATGCCCTCTTAAAGGACAAGGTCATCGCCCACTCGGGAAAAGAGGTGACGCTTGAGCCCGAGGTGGTCTTTGAGGTGGGCTACGCCGAGATTCAGACGAGCCCGAACTATGCAAGCGGCTACGCGCTCCGGTTCCCGCGGTTTGTCCAGGTCCGCGTGGACAAGAGCGTCGAGGAGGCTGAGAGCCTTGAATCTCTCGCCGAGCGCTATCGGCAGCAGAAGAATGGGCAGGGGTCGCTCTAGAAATCAAAGAGCGTCTTCTGCGTCATAATCTCCGGGATAAGTCTGCTGTGGGACCGCCAGTGGGAGAAGCCGATGATCCGCGAGGCAAGGTCGATTGCCTCCGAAAGACTCTCACACGGTGTCTTTTGGCCCCGCATGGCGTTCCGCGTCGCTTCCCGGACGACCCAGGTGCCGAGCGGCGCCCAGTACTCGCTCGTGACGTTTCTGAGCACAAGCACCCGTGCCGAGCGCTGCACGCTCTCCAGATACTCCGTGACCGCGAGGCGTGCCGAGTAGTAGGCCCCTGCGAGCGGGGAGTAGTCTGACTTGGTGAGATCTTCGCCGTCCCGGGCAATCGTCTCGCTCCCGCCGCCCCAGAGCGACTGTTTACCCCAGACCTCGATCATCTCGTACTTCCAGTCTCCGGGGACGAGGATGCAGACGATATGATTCCCGTAAAGTGAGGCGGAGAAGACCTCTATCCCGCCAAGCGGTGGGTAACGGGCGATCTTCTTCTTGAGCTGCTTTGAGACCGTGTCGTCGACCGCCGTGATCGCCCAGCGGGTAGGAACGACGCGTCGCTTCTTCTCACTCCCGAGGAGGCCGGCGGTGAGGAGCTGGGTGATCCGGTAGACGTCGGTCCCAGAGGTGTGGAGGATCTCACAGGCATCTGTCGCACCGAGATCGGTATCGGACGTCACCCGATCGACAGCCCGATCGACCCGGGCATTCCCGAGGATGTCCATCTTCTGGATGGCGCCGGTCAGCCCGACGGGTGCGATCGTCCCGTCGAACCGGAGGTCGAAGGAGACGGGTTTTGTGAACCGGACCTCCACGTCGAGGGGTTTGCTTGAAAGCGCAATCTCCTTCAGGTTCTCTGCAATCCTCATCGACTCATCCGCGCCGCGGATCGTGCGGGCCCGGAGCACCACGATATCCTCGATCCCGAGGCCCTTCGCCACCCATTCCGGCGGGTGGTCGGCGTCGTCGATCATCAGCGGCCCCCCTGCGACCTTCGGGTAGCCGTAACTCCCCACAAAGACCGACGGCGCCGCCCCCTCGTAGTGGTCGCTCTGCTTAACCGAGAGCCTGGCGTAGAACCTGCTCATGATCGGGCAGCGCTCAAGCCCGCAGAACCCTCTCCCCTTGCACTCGGCGCACTGCATCTCTATTCCTCCCGGAGGTCCAGAACGACCCGCACCCTCCCGGCGAGAGCGCGGAGCGTCTCTTCGACCCAATCCTCCCAGCAGGTTGCCTGGAGGCTGCGGGCAGCCGCAATCTCCCGGCCGATATCGTCATCGCGGCCAGAGACGACCTCGACCACCACCGATCCCTGGGCATACCCGGGCTCGATGATGGCGTCGGCGTCCCCGTCGACCACCCCGAAGATGGGGATGCCCGCGTGTGAGCAGATGTGGCCGCAGACTGCCGTGGTATCGTCGCCGATGGAGAGGACTCCGCAGACCTCTCCCTCAAGCTCGCGGTAGAGGGTATGGCCGCAGTGGTCGATGACCACGACTCGGCCGGAGCGGGGAGCGCGTTCGCCCGGACCGGGCGCCCTCCTTCGCACCGGCCCGCTCTTGCACCAGGCGGTCTGAAGGTCCGGTAGACCCGCCCGGAGGAGTTTCTCAAACCCGTGAGGCTTTGGGTCGAGGCCGGAGACGACCCATATGGTGCCGTCTTCGCTTGCAAGGACGACGGTCTCTTCCGTTGCGGTCCCGATGACGATCCCGTTTACAAAGACCGCCTCTCCAGGTATACACCCGCGGATCTCCCGCACGCCCTCCCGCCGGGTCCGGGTGCTCGTTGCGTGGACGAGGGCGTAGCCCGTCCGCTCCGCGATTGCGGCCGCGAGCCTCTCATCGGCGTTGTCCCAGCAGTAGACTGTGCTGTCTGAGCACTCCACGTGGATGAGCCCCGCAAGACGTCCGGCGACGAGTTCGCCGAATATCCGCCCGGACTCCGGGGTCTTTCCCCGGTTGACCATGCACGCGGGCCCGGAGAGTGCGCCGAGGACCACGCTCGGGCGCTCGTCCGTACAGGTGGCCGGAAGCCCCGACTCCTCGGCAGCGGTCCGGGCCATAATCCCTGCGACGAGGACCTGCCGGGGGGAGAGGAGCCCGTTCAGCCGTTCGACGTCTCCGGCATCGAAGGCTTCGGGGCCGTGCACCACCATGACGAGGTCTGCCATTGAGGGATTCATGCCGTAAAATTGGATCTTGTGGACTATCAGGTTACCGTCCCGACGTGTTGCTCTGGATGGGGAGGTAAGGAATCAATGAACTTGCGAGTTTTGCGATATCCATCGATTGCAGGACGACTTTACCCGGCCCCGTCAGCGTCGTCAGGAAGAGTCCTTCACCGCCGAAGAGGACGGTCTTTACGCCGCCGGCGAGCTGGATGCTGTAGTCGACGGTGCTCTCGAACCCGACGACGAGCCCGGTCTCGACCCGGACGACCTCGCCAGGTGCAAGCGTCATCTCCATGATGTCGCCGCAGCAGTGGAGGAAGACCTTCCCGGAGCCGGAGAGCCGCTGGAGGATGAACCCCTCACCGCCGAAAGCCCCGGATCTGAGGCGTTTGGTGAAAGCGATATCGAGGTCGACGCCCTGTTCCGAGCAGAGGTATGCATCTTTCTGGGCGATGAACTCACCGCCGGAAAGATCGAGGTCGAATATCTTGCCCGGCACATTCCCGGCGAACGAGACGAACCCCTCCCCGCCCGTTGGAGTGAACTCGGTCATGAAGAGCCCCTCGCCGGTCATCATCCGTTTGAGCCCCTTAAAGAGTCCACCCTTCATGTTGGTGGTCATCTGCATGTTCCCGCTCATGTTGACCATGGCGCCGGCCTCGGCGCAGACGCTCTCGCCAGGAGCGAGGTGGATGGTCACCATCTGCAGGTTGTCTCCCGCTATAGTATACTGCATGGAGATGCGTTTTTTGCCGTCGAACAATAGGTTTTCGGTTATCTTACAGAGAATTCTCCCAGTTCTCGCGGTTGTGCCGGACGGACCGGCGGCAGGACGGTAGAGCGCCTCTCCTCTCTCCCCTCCCGAGACCAGCCGGGAACCGGCTGTCCGTTCCGCCCCCTGCCGCCTGCCGTAAGGTATATCTTTCCAGACTGGTATCTCCCCGTGTGGTTAGCGAGCGCGGAGTACAGATAACGGCGCCTTCGAAAGAGGTGTTTGCCGGGGGAGCGTACATAACAGACGAGACCATGCAGGCTGTTCTCGAGCGGCAGTGCCACCGGTGCGCCGGGTGCAACGCCCCGCTGGTGGCCGGGTCGACGCACTTCGACTTCCGCGAACCCGTGATCTGCGGCGGCGCCCTCACGCCGGGGAACTTCGAGGCCCTCTGTCCGTTCTGTCACCAGAACAGGATGCGTCGGATCCGGGAGCGGTTTGCCGGCCGCAGAAAATAAGTACCGATCGAGTTACTCACCCGGTCATGGTCTGTAGACGGAGTGTATCTGAGGTTGGTGTGTGGCGATCTACGACGATGAGCACGGCGGGTGATCTGGCGGCGAGGTTTGCGCTCCCGGCCTCGCCCCCGGGAGGGGAATGGCGGTCCTCTACGATGAGGATGCTCGACGCCGTCGTCACCCCCGGGACGGCGGCCAACCTCGCGGCCTCGGTTGCCGTGACGACACTCGTGCTTCCCCGGATTCCGAACCGGTTCATCGCGGCGGTCGCCGGGTTTGCCGCTTGCGCGGTCCTCCAGAGGGGCTCCTGCCCCGCGCCGGGACGAGGCACTGCCACGCGTTCCCGATGAGGTCCTCTCTCCCGGCCGCCTGGAGCCCTTCGCAGACGAGCCCGTAGTTCTTCGGGTCCCGATAGTGCATGAGCGCCCTCTGGATTCTCTTCTCCCGGCCTTTCGGGACATGGACCTCCTCGAGGGTGAAGGGGTTTAGCCCGGTGTGGTAGATCGTCGTCGAGATGCTCATCGGCGTTGGCGTGAAGTCCTGGACCTGCTCGGTGTAGAGGCCCGTATCCCGGACGTACTCGGCAAGTTCGACCATATCTTCGATCCGGCACCCCGGGTGCCCGGACATGAAGTAGGGAACGAGGTACTGCCGCTTCTTCTTCCCCTCCTGGAGGGCCTCGAACCGCTTCCTGAAAGCATCGAAGACTTCGCGGGAGGGTTTCCCCATGCAGGCACAGACCCGGTCCGAGATATGTTCTGGGGCGACCTTGAGATGCCCGGAGACGTGGTGCTTGCAGACCTCTGCGAGATACTCTTCATCCTCCGGCCCGATAAGGTCGTAACGGATACCGGAGGCGATGAAGACCTGCTTCACCCCCGGTATCTCCCGGAGCCGCCGGAGCAGGCGGAGTTGCTCTTCGTGGCTGCGGTCGAGCACGGTACAGTCGATGCAACGGCGATCCGGGCAGGTCCCGGCGGACTCCCACCGGCCGCAGTGGATCCCGTACATATTGGCCGTAGGCCCGCCGACGTCCTGGATGATGCCGGTGAACTCCGGCATCTTTGCGATCCGCTCCACCTCGCGGACGATCGAGTCCACGCTCCGGCTCTGGATGATCCGGCCCTGGTGATGGGTGAGGGCGCAGAAGGAGCAGGCGCCAAAGCATCCCCGGTGACTGACAATCGAGAACCTGACGGGCTCAAGGGCGGGGATGGGCTCGGTGTAGGAGGGGTGAGCCCTCCGGGTGTAGGGGTACTCGTAGATCCGGTCGAGTTCAGGGCCGGATAGGGGCTTTGCCGGAAGATTCTGGACGACGACGGTCTTTGGGTGCGGCTGGGCCACAGGCCTGCCGCGGAAGGGATCCTGCTCGTTATAGTGCAGGGCGAACGCCCGTGCATAGGCGTACCGATCCTCCTTCACCTCCCGGAAATCGGGAAGGACGACGTAGCCTGTATGGTCCATGCCCCGCCAGGTTTTCAGGTCAACCCGGTAGGCGGTGCCGGGGATATCGGTGAGGGAGTGAATCGTCTCCCCGGCGGCGAGCCTCTCTGCAATCGTGACCACCTGGCGCTCGCCCATCCCGAAGACGAGGAGGTCGGCAGGGGCGTCGGCGAGGATGGACTGCCTGACCGAATCGGACCAGTAGTCGTAGTGGGCGAACCGACGGAGACTCGCCTCGATCCCGCCGATGACGATCGGCGTCTCCGGGAAGAGGGCGTGGATCCGGTCGGTGTAGACGAGGGTCGCCCGATCGGGCCGCAGAAGCCTCCCTCCGGGGGAGTAGACATCCGAACTCCGGCGTTTTAAGTTCGGCGTGAAGGCGTTCACCATCGAATCGACGTTTCCGGCCGAGACCGAGAAGAAGAGCCGTGGCTCGCCGAGGCGCAGGAAATCGGCATCGCTTCGCCAGTCCGGCTGGGCGATGACGCCGACGGAGTATCCTGCATCGACGAGCACCCGCCCGAGCAACGCCGTCCCGAAGGATGGGTGATCGACGTAGGCGTCTCCAGAGATGAGGATAATATCGAACCGGTCTATCCCGAGGCGCTCCGCCTCCGCAACCGTCATGGGGAGGAATTCGGGTTGATCGGTCATGGGAGTACCCGGTCAAAGACCGGCAGGTTGACGCCGGTCGCCTCGTCTGCGAGCCGCCGACCGGAGATGCCGAGGAACTCCATGACGACCGCCTCGACGACGATGTAGACCTCCGCTTTCTCCCGGAGGCATCCGGCGAGCGAACGTATCCCTTTCCCCGCCGCCGCGTGCATGTGAATCGACGGTCCATCCTCTCCCGGGTAGATGGTGGCGACCCCTAGGAGTTCCCAGCCGCCGAAGATCTCCTCTCCTCGTGGTGAGGGAGGGAGGACCGGTTCTTTTGGCCCCGTCACAATCTTTGCGTTCCGTACGGCGCCGAGGAAGTGGATCATGCCGTTCTGGATATTCATCGCCGCGACGAACCGCTCGATCTCCCTGATGAAATCCTCGCCGTCGTCGATCCGGACGGTGAATACTCTGCCGACCTGTCCTTCTGAGTACTGCATGATGGTGCAACTCCCGATAGATTGGTGGTGTCGTAAGGTATTATTAATGCCTGACCGGCCCGATCCAGGGATTCATATACCGCGGCCTTCAACCCTGTACTGCTCGCCCGCGGGCGGAGGTGTGACTTCGGTGGTCTGGTTCCGGGAGATCGAGTATATGCGCGGGTTTGCTGCCCTCGCCGTGATCGCCGTCCACATATCGATGAACTATACCCAGATCCCCACCGTGAACCTGCTTGCTCTCCTTAACCTCTTTATCTACATCGCCGCTCACTTTGCGGTGCCGGTCTTCGTCTTCATATCCGGGTGGGTGCTTGCGGCGCGATACGCGCGTGAATATCCGGTCATGACGTTCTACCGGCGCCGGGCCCGGACGATTCTCCTCCCATATCTTTTCTTTACGGCTCTCTACCTCATGGTGAGGGTGGACGGCACGATCGGGTTTGCCGGAGTGCCTACACCCGGGAGGGTGGTTGAGGCCCTTCTGCTCGGGACCGCGGCCTATCACCTCTGGTTCTTTGTGCTGATCATCCAGCTCTACCTTCTTTATCCGCTGATTGCCCTGGGCTATGACCGGTTCGACCGGGCTGGAACCGGGCTCTGCCTCCTCCTCTTGCTCCTCATCGTCCAGCCTCTCTGGAATGCAGGGGCCCATCTGGTGGGGGGGCTGGCCGGTCCGGAGTGGTATACGGTCCTGATCCGACTCTTCCCCTCGCACCTCTTCTACTTCGTCCTCGGGATCCACGTCGCCCGGCATACGGGTCAGTTCCGGTCGACACTCCGGTCGCTGCCGACGATAGGGGTTCTTGCTGCAGCTGGCGGAGGGGCTCTAGTTCTTGGCGGCATGTGGGTAGCAAGCGCCCTCCTGTTGGGGAGCCTAACCAGCACAACGCTTGCGGTCTTCTGCATCTACCGCCTCCTCGAGCCCTTCTACTATATCCCGGTCATCGCCGTGCTCGTCCTCGCGGCCTGGCGACTGGAGGGGGCAATCGGCCGGGTGAGCGCTGCCGCCCGGTCGTTTGGGGACTATTCCTACGGCATCTACCTCGTCCATCCACTCGTCATCGCCGCCGGTGCGAGCATCTTGTTCTCCCTTACGGGGCTGTCATGGGCGGACTGGCTCACCTACCCGGTGCTCTTCCTCGCGGCGGCAGCGGTGAGTTACGGGGTGGTGCGGGGGGCATCGAGGGTCCCGTACGCGGGGTATCTGATAGGAGAGTCACGGGGTTCACGGGAGCCCGGTAATAGATCGTCTTCCCACCTGGCCGAGCGGGGAGATTTTGAGATCGATCTGCCGCGGTGAACTACGATACTGTCGAGTCGGGGATCGAGGCCCCGGTCCGGGGTGACGCCGAGTTTCGGACGGCACGGCACCTCAATGGAGGTTGCCCGGTGGGTCTTGTAGCGCGGCCGATAACCTATAATATGGATGAAGTCGGTTGGGGGACGAAAGGAGATGGATAGCATGGCAGAGCAATCGCGAAGAAGCGGCGAGCAGGCGTTGAAGGAGAGGAATCCCACCCGGATCACTGCAGAGCCCGGAAAGCAGGAACTGATCATCGTCCGTGAGTTCGATGCTCCGCGAGACCTTGTCTTTTTGGCCCACACCGACCCGAAACTCTATGAGCAGTGGATCGGTCCGCGGGGCTACACCACGAAGATAGAGGCGTTTGAGGCCCGGAGCGGTGGGAACTGGCGGTACGTTCAGAAGGATAAGGACGGGAGCGAGTACGGGTTCCACGGGGTGTTCCACGATGTGACGCCGCCCGAGCGGATCATCCAGACGTTCGAGTACGAGGGGCTCCCGGAGTCCGGTCATGTCGTCCTCGAGGAGGGGAGGTTCGAGGAGCTGCCCGGCAACCGGACGAGGTTCACCGGCAGGTCGGTCTTCCTCTCGGTGGAGGATCGCGATGGGATGGTGCAGTCCGGCATGGAGGAGGGTTTGAAGGACTCTTTCTTGCGGCTCGACGAGCTCCTGGAGAGACTGCAGAAGTAGATGTAGGCCGATAGGGGGTTCTCGATCCACCCTCCCATCCATGAGCCCGGCTTCCGGTCACCCCGGCGGGCTGACCGTCGCGGCGGAGAGGAGCGCGCGGACCTCCCCGCGGATGGAGTGAGTTTCTCCGGTGATGGTGAACCCGGCGCTGGACCGGATATCGCTCGAACTGCTGCCCGCGCTCACCTCCACCGGACCGGGCTCTAGGTCGAGCCGGGCGAACCCGACGAGCTGCTGTGCGGGGGGTCACGCCGGTGGCGGTGTCGGCGGCGTAGAGTTGCACGACCTCGGTCCCGCGCCGGGTCCTCGTGTTGGTGACGGTGAGCGAGGGGGTTTCTTCTGCCGATTTTTTCCGGTGTTACAGCCTTTTGTACCATATCATCCTCTCTCGCCGGGATCGGTCAACTCCCAAACAGCCTCGCGGATAACCAGGTCTCGCCTGTCAATACCAGATCCGTGGCTGATTTCCCGATCGCCACCCGGTATGTTCCTTCTGCAATGCGCCACCTGCCGGCTTCTTCGTCGAATCGTGCAAGCAGGCGGGGGTCGGCCTCGATCGTCACCTGCCGTCTCTCACCCGGCCCGAGCAGGACGCGCTGGAATCCGAGAAGCCGCATCCGCCTCTCACCCGCCGCCTCCGTCAGATACACCTGTGGTACGTCCGCACCCTCGCGTTCGCCGGTGTTCGTCACGGTGAACCTCGCCGTGATCGTCTCGCCGCCGCCGACCGCAAGATCGCTGTAGGCAAACGTCGTGTAACTCAACCCGTGGCCGAAGGGGAAGAGCGGTGTATCACCCGTCTTTGCGAACCAGCGGTAACCGACCTCCGCGCCTTCGTCGTAATGGATGGTGGTCGGTGTGCCCCACGGCGTGCCGAGGCCGGGGAGGTCCGGCCTCGGAGTCTGGGCGAGGTCGGCCGGGAAGGTAATCGGCAGACGGCCGGAGGGGTTTACCGTCCCGGTGAGCACCTCGGCGATCGCCTGTCCGCCGGCCTGTCCTGGATACCACGCCTGGACGACCGCCTTCACCTTATCCAGCCACGGCATCGCGACCGGGTTGCCGGTCTCCAGCACCACGACGGTGTTCGGATTGGCAGACGCCACGGCCTCGATGGCGGCGTCCTGGCCCCAGGGCAGCGAGAGATCGGCGATGTCGAAGCCTTCGCCCTCGACGCGGATCCCGAAGACGATGGCGACGTCCGAGCGTCGTGCGAGCAGAACCGCCTCCGCCGGCGTCTGTCCGGGGTCAAACTCGATCTCCGCTGAGGGCAGGAGTCTCTTCAGCTCCTCAAGAGGTGACGACGGGAGAAGGTAGAGGTTCCGTGCGCGCCCCAGGGGCCCCGGGCCGCCGATCTTGACGATACCTGCATACCCACCCCCCGGGAGCACCGCACCCGATCCGGTGCCGCTCGGGACACCGAGCTGCGCGTAGCCGCCGATCACTGCGATCTTGAGCGGTCTTTCGGTCGCGAGCGGCAGGATGCCGTCGTTCTTCAATAGCACGATACCCTGCCGGGCGGTCTCGAGGGCGATCTCGTTGTGCGCTTCCATGTTGACCTCGGGCGCCGGCCCCCACGAGTCGGCCCCGACCGCGTAGAGCGAGCGCAGGATGCGGCGCACCATATCGGAGAGACGCTCCTTCGGGAACCTGCCTTCGGCGTAGGCCTTCCGGAGCGGGTCCGTGAAGGGCTCCGTCTTCCAGAAGACTGCGTCTGCCTGCACGCCGGATTCCTGGTCGAGCCCGGCGAGAGCGAACTCCCAGGAGGGCGTCGCGCCCCAGTCGGACATCACCCAGCCCTTATATCCCCAGGCGCCCTTGAGCACCTCGTTTAAGAGATAATGGTTCCCGCCAGCATACTCGCCGTTGATCTTGTTGTAGCCGCTCATGATCGCGCCGGGCTCCGAACGCTCGATCGCGATCTGGAATGCGAGCAGGTCGGACTCGCGGTGCGCCGCCGGGTCGATGATCGCGTCCAGCCAGTGCCGGTTGGTCTCGTTGCAGTTGAGCGAATAGTGCTTGAGCGTCGAGATGACACCCTGGCTCTGGATGCCGCTTACCGCCCCGGCGCCGAGGACGGCGGTGAGGAGCGGGTCCTCGGAGTAGTACTCGAAGTTGCGGCCGTTGCGCGGGTCGCGGGCGAGGTTGATCCCGCCGGCCAGCATGATGTTGAACCCCCGGATCCGGGCCTCGCGGCCGAGCAGCACGCCGCCGTCGCGGGCGAGGTCCGGGTTGAAACTCGACCCGACGACGATGGAAGCCGGCAGCGCGGTTGCGCCCGTATCGTCGGGGCGGTACCCGGGGTTGGTGATGCCCATGCTGGCATCGCTCGATCGCAACGCCGGGACGCCGAGCCGCGGCACGCCGGGCGTGTAACCGGCGCTCATGGCCACGTCTTCCGGGATGCGCTCATCACGGACTTTGATGATGCCGCCGGTGGCGCCCATGATGCTGATGATCATCGAGAATCGCTCGTCGTCGGTCATCCTCTGTTCGGTCTCGGCCGCCCGGGAATCGGCTGTCTTTTGCCCGGGTTCAAGCACTTGCGTGGTGGTCACCTCTTCTTCCCCTCCCGGCATTCCCCCGTCCGTCGGGCGGGGAACCGTGCCGCGGTGGGAGACGACACTGGTGATAAATATTTGTGTGAAACAGGGATCCGATCTCGACGCCAGTAATGGGCGATAGTTATCGTGACGGTGGTGGCATGACCGTCGGGTGACTGCACGCCTTGTCATCCGGCTCCGGGCTGGAGCATGGCACGGAGTGAGTAAAAACTGTGGGAAAAACTGCGCGTGAACAACCGGCAAAAAATCCGGTGGAAAGCGGGGGGTTGCGGATCATGCTCCGGGGAAGGCACGATCGTCCATGCGGTGAGAGGCATGAAAATACCGGATTTATCGGTCCATTTCAGGGATGCATCTCCGGGGAAAGGAACAACATAGAATCAATCGTTTCAAAAACGGTGATGGGCTCGCTGAGATTCGAACTCAGGACCTCCGCCATGTCAAGGCGACGTCATAACCAGCTAGACCACGAGCCCGTGTCTACCCGACGATCACTAATGTTGGTGTTACAGGTATAAAATGATTCCTATTCCCCACAATCGCCCCCTTACCCGCTCCATCCTATCGGGGAGCGGCACGCGGGGCAAAAAGGGGGATGATGGCCGGACCAATCAGATCTCGGCGTGCTTTGCCGTATGAATCCCGTCGATCTTCTTGATCTCTTCCATCGCTTCGGCCGGCACCGCGGAGTCGACGGTGAGGACCATCAGCGCCTCTTCGCCGGGCTTGTGGCGCCCGACCTGCATCCCGGCGATGTTCACGTTCGCCTGACCGAGGATCGTCGCGGCCTTGCCGATGATACCGGGCTTGTCGATGTGGCGGGAGATGACCACGTGGCCCGTCGGGGTCAGGTCGGTCAGGTAGCCGCCGATGCTCACGATGCGCGCGTGGTCCGGGGCCGAGACGCTGCCGCTCACCGACTCGGTCATCTTATCGGTCTTTGCGGTGATGCTGATGATGTTCTTGAAGCCGTACGCTTCTTCGGTGGTGGTCTCGCTCAGCCGGATTCCGCGCTCTTTTGCGACAAACTCCGCGTTCACAAAGTTGACCGGAGCCTGGAGGATTGGGTCGAGCATACCCTTCAGGATGACGCGGGTGATGAACTTCGTGTTCGGCAGAGTCGCTGCCTCGCCGCCGTAGGTGATCTTGATCGACTCAAGCCTTCCTTCGATGAGCTGGATGAGGAGGCTGCCCATCTTCTGCGCAAGGGCCGCGTAGGGCTCGATCACCGCCTGCTGCTCTGCGGGGATCGTCGGCGCGTTCACCACATACTTCGCCGCACCGCCCGAAAGCACGCTGATGCACTGGTTTGCGACCGATATCGCAACGTTCTTTTGCGCTTCGACCGTGCTCGCCCCAAGGTGCGGGGTGACGATCACCTTATCGAGTTCGAGGAGCGGAGAGTCCGTCGGCGGCTCGTTCTCAAAGACATCGAGCGCCGCACCGGCAACCTTGCCGCTCTTGATCGCGTCGACGAGGGCTGCCTCGTCGATGATCCCGCCACGGGCGCAGTTAATCAACCGAACGCCATCCTTCATCGTGGCGATCGACTTGGCGTTGATGAGATGGCGCGTCTCCTTGATCAGCGGCGTGTGGACCGTGATGACGTCCGCTCTCCGGAAGAGCTCCTCGATTGGCACCATCTCCACGCCGAGGCTTGCCGCCCGCTCTTTGGTGATGAAAGGATCGTAGGCGATGCACTTCATCTCCATTGCCTGTGCACGCTTTGCAACCTCGCGTCCGATACGCCCAAATCCAATGATCCCGAGGACCTTGTCGTTCAACTCGACTCCCATGAACTTCGAGCGCTTCCATTCTCCCTTCTTCAAGGATGCTGTCGCCTGGGGGATATTGCGCGCGAGCGAGAGCATCATTGCCATCGTATGCTCAGTGGCTGCGAGGGTGTTTCCTTCAGGAGCGTTTGCAACAATGATCCCCCTGCGTGTTGCCGCTTCGGTATCGATATTGTCGACTCCTGCTCCGGCACGGCCGATAAACTTGAGTTTTGTCCCTGCATCGATGACACGTGCCGTGACCTCGGTCCCCGAGCGCACCAGCAGGGCATCGTAATCTCCGATAATAGCAACGAGCTGATCTTCGGTCAGCCCGGTCTTGACATCCACATCACAGAACTCCTTCAGGATGTCAATTCCTTCCTCTGCCAGCGGGTCGCTGACCAGCACTCTATATTTCACAGTTCAACCCATATCTGATTCGACATCATGTGTATTGATGCTTTTTCCTCCCAAATCTTATTAGTAATGGTGAGAAGTATATGTGTGGTGCGAGCATGAAGGAAATGCCCAACGTTCTGTGGCTCGAAGAAATAAAAAAAGAAGATATTCCATCTGTAGGTGGAAAGGGGGCTTCTCTTGGTGAAATGACCTCGATCGGCCTCCCCGTGCCGAAGGCGTTTGTGGTTACTGCTCAGGCGTTCCGCAGATTTCTTGTTGAGACCGGGATCGAAGAGACACTCTTTCGCAGACTGGAGCACCTCGATGTCGATGACAACGGAGCGCTCGAATCCGTCTCAAGGGATGTGCAGGATCTCGTCATGAGCGTCGAGATCCCCGATCATATCCGCGAGGAGATCACCGATGCGTACAACCGGATGGGGGCGAATGGAACGGTCGTCGCCGTCCGTTCAAGCGCTACCGCTGAAGACCTGCCTGAAGCCAGTTTTGCCGGCCAGCAGGAGACTTTTCTCAATATCCTCGGGGAAGCTGACCTCCTTGACGCCATCCAGCGGTGCTGGGCATCACTCTATGGCGCGCGGGCCATCTACTACCGGGCAAAGCAGGGGTTCGACGACCGGAGTGTGAATATCGCCGTCGTCGTTCAGGAACTCATCCGGTCGGAGAAGTCCGGTGTCATGTTCACATCCCACCCGGTCACCGGCGAGCCCCTGACGATCGTGGAAGGATCCTGGGGTCTCGGTGAAGCCATCGTCTCCGGCAGCGTCTCTCCCGACAACTACGTCTATGACCTGAGATCCGGTCGGGTGGTTGACCGCCTGATCGCCGAGAAGGAGATCATGATCGTCCCCGAGGGCGAGCACGGGACAAAGGTTGTCAATCTCTCCGGCGAGCAGCGGGTCGCCCCGGTTCTCTCTGATGAGGAAGTGGCGCGTCTTGCAACGCTCGGCAAGATCGCCGAGGACCACTACGGCGTCCCGCAGGATATCGAGTGGGCGATCGTCGGGAACGAAATCTTCATCCTCCAGTCACGACCCATCACGACGATCAAGCGGCCGGAGATTCCTCGTGGAGGACAGGCCAAGCCGATGGGCGCACAGGGTGTGATCTTGCTCGAGGGTCAGGGTGCCTCTCCAGGTATTGCGACCGGCCGCGTCGTGATCGTGCGCGACGTCAAAGATACGAGCGCGGTCAAGGACGGCGATATCCTGGTCACCCGGATGACCAACCCCGATATGGTGCCGGCGATGCGGCGGGTCAGCGCCATCGTCACCGACGAAGGGGGCATGACCTGCCACGCGGCGATCGTGAGCCGTGAACTTGGTACACCTGCGGTCGTCGGGAGCAAGAAAGCAACGAAAGTCTTGAAAGATGGACAGATAATCACCGTCGACGGGGAGAAGGGTATCATCTACGACGGGACGCTCGAGACCCCGGCGGTCGCCGCTCCGGCACCTGTTGCAGCAGCGGCAGCGGCGGCCCCGGTCATCACCGGTACACTCGTCAAGGTGAACGTCTCCCTGCCGGAGGCCGCACAGCGCGCCGCTGCCACCGGTGCCGACGGCGTCGGTCTTCTGCGGATCGAGCACCTCATCCTCGGCCTCGGCAAGACCCCCGGCTGGTATATCGCGCACGGCAAAGAGGAGGAGTTTATTGCCGAACTCTACCGCGGCATCAAGATTGTGCTCGACGCTTTCCCGGGAAAACCCGTCTGGGTCCGGACGCTGGATGCTCCGACTGACGAATTCCGGAACATGGAAGGCGGCGAGAGCGAACCGATCGAGCACAATCCGATGCTCGGCTGGCGTGGCATCCGCCGGGACTTAAAGAGCCCCGACCAGTTCAGGATGCAGGTGGAGGCCTTCAGGAGGCTCTGGGCTGCTGGCTACAGCAACCTCGGCGTGATGTTCCCGCTCGTCAACCATCCAAAAGAGTTCATCCAGGCCCGGGCCATGATGGAGGAATGGGGCGTCGACGTCGAGAAGGTGACCCTCGGTGTGATGGTCGAGATCCCCAGCAGCGCCATCCTCATCGATGACTTCATCAAGGCCGGCATCCGGTTCGCCTCGTTCGGAACGAACGATCTTGTCCAGTACACGCTCGCCATCGACCGGAACAACGAGAACGTTGCCAATATGTACGAACCCGAGCACCCTGCCGTGCTCAAACTGATCGACTACGCCATCAAAGCCTGCCGCGCAAACGGTGTCGAATGTTCCATCTGCGGTCAGGCCGGCTCCGATCCGAAGATGGTGGCCTGGCTCGTCGAGCACGGGATCACCAGCGTCTCCGCAAATATCGACGCTGTCCCGCGCATCCGTGAGGCCGTGGCGCGAAAAGAACGGCAGATCCTTCTTGATGCGGCGAGAAGAAATGCGTGAACATGGCTGTCCTGAGGAAGACCTCTTCTCCTTCCTTTCGTCAAAGCGGCGGGAGGATCTCGGTTACCATAAAATCTTGAGTTCGATGTGCACGCCGCCCCACCCGATCGCGGCGCGGGCGCATGCGCTCTTTCTTGAGACCAACCTCGGCGACCCCGGGCTCTTCCCCGGGACGGTCGCGCTCGAGGAACTTCTTGTTGAGAGGCTCGGCACCCTGATGCATCATCCCGAGGCCGGAGGATACGCAACAAGCGGCGGGACGGAGTCCAATATCCAGGCCCTTCGGATCGCAAAGAAACTAAAACCGGTCAGTTCGCCGAACATTGTGGTCCCGGCTTCGGGCCACTTCTCATTCCAGAAAGCCTGCGATATCCTGGGGCTTGAGATGCGGGTGGCGCCGCTTGACGCCAACTTCCGGGTGGATGCAGAGGCAGCGGGGGATCTTGTTGACAAAAACACGGTCGCTCTCGTTGGTATCGTCGGGACGACGGAGTACGGCATGATCGATCCGATCGCCGCCTTATCCGATATTGCCCTTGACCGAGACGTCTTCCTTCATATCGACGCCGCGTTCGGGGGGCTGGTCGTCCCGTTCCTCGATCACCCGGTTCCGTTCGACTTCGAACTCCCCGGTGTCGCCTCAATCTCCGTCGACCCCCATAAGATGGGGATGGGCACCATCCCGGCAGGCTGCCTCCTCGTCCGTGACCCGTCGTGTTTTGCGTCCCTCAACGTCGAGACACCATACCTGACCGTGAAGCGGGAGTGTACCCTCACCGGCACCCGGCCCGGCGCCTCGGTCGCGGCGGCCGTCGCAGTCCTCGAGTACCTCGGGATGGATGGCATGCGGGCGGTGGTCGCCGGGTGCATGGAAAATACCCGGCGGTTGATCGAGGGGATGGAGACGATCGGTTGCCAGAGAGCCGTGAGCCCGGACGTCAACGTGGCGACGTTCTCCTGCGACCGCGCTCCCCCCGGCTGGCGGGTATCGCGGACCCGGGCCGGGCATATGCGCATCGTCTGCATGCCCCACGTCACCCGCGATGTGATCGAGGCATTCTTGAAGGAAATGGGTGAAATCTATGCTTGAGCGCTTGATTCAATCATTGGAAGCCTCTCCGGTCATGAAGCGGGGAGAGTACAACTACTTCATCCACCCGATCACCGATGGGGTGCCGCTCCTTGAGCCAGCCATCCTCCGCGAGATCGGGTGTGCCATGGTCCGTTGCCTCAACCTTGAGGGCGTCGATAAAATTGTCGTCTGCGAGGCGATGGGCATCCACATCGGTGTCGCCCTCTCGATGATGACCGACATCCCGCTCGTAGTCGTCCGGAAACGCCCCTACTATCTCCCCGGGGAGGTCGCGGTGCACCAGACAACAGGCTACTCGAAGGGGGAACTCTACTTAAACGGCGTCAATGCAGGCGACCGGGTCGTTATAATCGATGACGTCTGCAGCACCGGAGGGACGCTCCAGTGCCTCATCAGTGCGATCGAGAGCACGGGCGCCGAGATTGCCGACATCTGCGTGGTCGTCGGTCGGGGCGATGCGGATCTCTGCCTATCTGTCAAGACCCTGGTAAAGGTCGAGGTCTCCGAGGACCGGGTGCGTGTTGTTGATACCTATTTCTGATCTTGTCGCGAAGCTCCGGCGACGGGGGGCACGTTCCGTCGCCCTCCAGTTCCCTGCCGGGCTCGCCCGGCAGGCCCCGGGGACGGCCGCCGCTCTTCGCCGCGAAGGATTCGACGTGATCGTCAGCGGCGATCCCTGCTATGGGGGCTGCGACCTTGCGCTCGATGCACTCCAGTATGCCGACGTCCTGGTTCACTTCGGCCACGCACCGGTTGAGGAGCGTTCCAACGTCATCTACGAGCCGGTCCGGTTCGATTTTGACGTCGCGGTGCTCGAGAGAGCCCTTCCTGACTTACACTCCCGCCGCATCGGTCTTGTCACGACCATCCAGCATCTTCACCTGATCGGTGCGATGGTGGCGTTCCTTCGCGAACACGGCATCGAGGCGATCGTCGCCCCCGGGGATCAGCGCACGCCGATCCCCGGACAGGTGCTCGGCTGCAACTTCGCCGCCGCACGGGCGACGGGGGCCGACGAGATCCTCTTCGTCGGGACCGGGGTCTTTCACCCGATCGGGATCCATCTTGCGACCCGCTCAAGGGTGGTCGCGCTCGACCCCTTCACAGGGGAGGTGCAGGAGGTGGACGCCGACCGCCTGATCCGCCGCCGCGCTGCGGTGATGGAGAAGGCCCGGGATGCCTCAAGTTTCGGTGTCATCGTCAGCACCAAGAGCGGGCAGCGGCGGATGGATCTTGCCCGGCGGCTCGTCGCCCTCTCTGATAAGGCCGTGCTCGTCGCGATGCGGGAGGTCTCGCCCGCCGAGATGCTCGATCTGGGGTTTGCGGCGTATGTGAACACCGCCTGCCCGCGGCTCGCCTACGATGACCAGATCCGGTTCCCGGTCCCCGTGCTGACGCCGCCGGAGTTCGAGATCCTCTGCGGTGCCCGTGCCTGGGATGATTATACAATCGATGAATACCTCGCACCATGAACCTGCGGCACCTTGAGATGCGGCTTGAGCGCCTGGAGGGTTTTGAGCGGCCGACGGCCCGTCTCGAGCAGTACCAGACCCCTGCATCGGTAGCGGCCCGCCTCCTCCACCACGCTGCGATGCAGGGGGCGATCGAGGGGCGACGGGTCTGCGACCTTGGATGCGGGACCGGGATCCTCGCCTGTGGAGCCGCCCTCCTCGGCGCCTCCGCCGTGACCGGGATCGATGTTGACGCGGGCGCAATCGAGGTTGCCCGGAGGAACGCGGAGGCGTTCGATCTCTCCATCGAGTTTTTAGTCGCCGATATTCGGAGCCCGGACGTCGACTGGGCTGGCCTTGCCTGCGACACCGTCGTGATGAACCCGCCGTTCGGGGCGCAGAAGGCGCATGCCGACCGGCCGTTCATCGATCGGGCGCTTGAACTCGCGGGAGAGGTCTACGGCATCTTCAATGCGGGCTCGACCCCGTTCGTTGCCGCCTACACCGAAGGCCAGGCGACGATCGAGGAGGTGATCCGGTGCGAATTTCCCATGCGGCGGACGTTTGCGCACCACCGTAAAGACCGAGTAGATATCACGGTGGAGGTCATACACTTAAGCAGGATCTGACAACCGTGACTGCTGATACCAAGCCGGTCTGGGGACTCTCCGCAGCCCACCTGGTAACCGACCTCTATTCACCTGTCCTTCCTGCAATTCTCCCGCTCCTCATCGTGGATCAGGGTTACTCGTTCTTCCTCGCCGGGCTGATCGTCACGATCTATAACCTCACATCGTCGTTCGTGCAGCCGCTCGTCGGCTGGATCTTCGATACCCGGGGGTTTGCCGTCCACGTCGGGACAAGCGTGGCGATAAGCGCGATCTTCATATCCATCGTAGGTCTGTTGAATAACTACTACCTCGTCCTCGCGTCCGTCGCCGTCGCGGCGCTCGGGCACGCTTTCTTCCACCCGAGTGCGCTCGGCACCGTCAGCCGCCTCACCCGGGATGCGAGCCGGGGCCGGATCACCTCCTACTTCGTCATCGGCGGCAACCTGGGCTACGCGATCGGCCCTATCTGCGCCGGAATCGTCGTCGGGCTGATGGGCCTTCCGGGCCTCGTCATCCTCGCCGTTCCCGGCATCGCGATTGCGGCGGGACTCAGACGTATCCTCCCCGCCCCCGACCGCGACGCCGTTCCGGCGAAGTCCGTCCCCGCCGCAAAGCCCTCGTACCGGGCGATTGCTCTCCTGGTCACAGCCTCGGGCCTCCGGGCGTGGGCAATCTTCGGCTCGGTCGCATTCCTTCCCACCATCCTCACCATGCGGGGGTTCGACCTCGTGACCGCAAATCTCCTGGTCTCGGCGATGCTCATCGCCGGGGTCGTGGGACAGGTCGTCGGCGGCACGCTCTCGGACCGCTACGGCCGAAAAGAGTTCACGATCGTCGGGCTTGTTACCGCTATCCCGCCGTTCGTCGTATTCCTCACCAGTGGCGGTATTCTCTCGCTCGTCGCCCTGATGGTCTTTGGGTTCATTCTCTGGTCGACCTTCGCCGTCACCGTCGCCATGGCCCACGAGATCGCCCCGGGCAATGTCGGGCTCGTCTCCGGCCTGATGCTCGGGCTTGCGGTCGGCGTGGGCGGGATGGGTGTCTCGGTCACCGGCTGGATCGCCGATATGACCACGCTCTCGATCGGACTCATGACAATCCCGCTCGCGATCGTCCTATCTGTTCCGCTCTTCCTTTCCGTCCCCTACCCCTGGAAATCTCTCGCCCGGCGCCGGCTCCCCTCCCGGGGATGACCCGGCCCCAGACCCTTAAGTACCGGAAGAGCGGATTCATCCCCGATGGTCACCCGGCTCCAGCGTTATCGGCAGATAGCGGACGTACTGATCAAGTACGGTTTTGGGATTCTCGTCGAGGAGGTCATTCCCGGGAGCGAGAGGTTGCGTGCGTTCCGTAAAACTCCGGAAGAGGAGCGATCGATATACGTACGTATCCGGCTTGCCATCGAAGAACTGGGGCCGACCTACATTAAGTTCGGCCAGATCATGAGCACCCGCCGGGAACTCCTGCCGCCCGCGCTCATCGAGGAACTGCAGAAACTCCAGGACCGGGTTGCCCCGCTTCCATTTACGGAGATCCGGCCTGTGATCCAGGAATATTGCCCGAACCTCGAGGAGTGCTTTGATATCATCGAGGAGGAGCCGGTCGCGGCGGCCTCTCTCTCGCAGGTGCATCGTGCGGTGACGAGGGACGGGCAGGTCGTCGCGCTCAAGGTGCAACGCCCGGGAATCGTCGACCTGATCGAGACCGATCTGGTCATCCTGCAGTCGCTTATGACGCGGGCAGAGTCAATCTTCCCCGACCTGCGGGTATACAACCTGCGGGGGATGGTCGAGGAGTTCTCGACGCAGATCCGGCGTGAACTCGATTTCACCCAGGATGGAATGAACGCAGAACGCCTCAAGCGGAACTTAAGCGACGTTGCGTGTGTGAAGATCCCCTGCATCCACTGGAAGATCTCCGGCCGCCGCCTGCTTGCCATGGACTACATTGAGGGGGTGCGTATCGACGACGTGGCGGCCATCAAGGCTCTCGGCCTCTTCCCGGAAGAGATTGCCGATATTGGCTTTTCCGCCTACGTTCACCAGATCTTCGTCGACGGCTTCTTTCACGGCGACCCCCATCCGGGCAACCTCCTGGTGACGGATCAGGGTGAGATCGCCTTCCTCGATTATGGCCTAGTCGGGGTCCTCCGCCCGGAACGAAGGCGCGTCTTCGTCGAACTTCTCCTCGCCATGACCCGTACGGACGTGGCCGGGGTGATCGCGGCGCTCGAGAAACTCGACGTGCACATCCGCCCGGCGGATCTCGATTCGGTAAAAGACGATCTCTACATCGTTCTGCTTGACTACCGGGAGATGAAACTCGAACGGGTGAACTTCGCGGTCACGCTCCGCGGCCTGACCGACACGCTGCGCAGGTATCACATCCGTGTGCCGTCCAGCCTGATGCTGATGACGAAGGTGATCATCATGGTGATGGACATCGGCACCCGGCTCGACCCTACGTTCAACTTTGACCAGAGGATCCGCCCCTACCTGATCGAGATCGCAACCCAGCAGCGGCTATCACCCGACAATCTGACGGGTGCGGTCAGGTCCTTCATGGGCGCCGCGGAGAGCCTGCTTGCCATCCCGGGGAACGTGAACAAGGCCTTAAATACTCTCTCGGAGGGGACCGTCACGATCGAACTCGAGAACCACGACCTTGCCGAGATCGTCAACGTCGTCGACCGGACGAGCGACAAGATCATCGTCGCGCTGGTGGTCGCCGCGGTCGTCGTGGGCTCTTCGCTGATACTCCGGGTTGCCGACCTCCCGATTCCCGAATTCGTCTCGCTCCTCGCCACACTGGGCTACATCGTCGCGGTGATCATCGGGTTCTACGCGATCTACAGCGCCCTTCGGCATGGACGGACGTTTCAGCGGTGATGAACGATCTTCGAAGGCCGTTCGGCGCGAAGCGCAAACCTGGTGATCGTGGGCACCATTTGGTGGGGGGTATGCTTCCCTATGGGGATGTCATTCCACCCCGGGCGGATACAGCAGCGAGCCTTATTTGGGACTGCAAAAAATTATTCAGATTTCCTCTTGAAGAAGAGTCGGCAATGGCAGGCACCCTGCTCTTCGATCTCTTTTTCGTGGTAGATGCAGGGGCAGATAATGATCCGGTCCTTCTCGGGGTCCCCGCTCCGGAGCCTGCAGGGGCAGTATGCCGCACCATACTTCTCCTGGTTCCGGGCGAGCCCGCGGAGAACGGCTGAGAGTTGCTTCTCATCGACGTTTAAGACGTAGCCTTTCTCCTTCGCGTAGATCTTCGCTTTGGCCCGCGCCTTCTCGATCCCTTCTTCACTCATAGTATAACTCCCATTATGCAACTCTCCGGGCCCCGTGCTCCTCGATATAGGCGATCATCGAGTTAAATATTTTGACGCCGTCGTCTGAGCCAAGCACGGGTTCACTGGCACGCTCGGGGTGCGGCATCATCGCAAGCACGTTTCCGTTCTCCGAGAGGACGCCGGTGATATTCTCCGTCGACCCATTCGGGTTGCTCTCCGATGTAACGTTGCCATGCTCGTCGCAGAACCGGAACGCGACTCTATCTTTGCGGTTCAACTGCGCGATAGTATCCTCCGGGGCGACGTACCGGCCTTCTTTATGCGCAATCGGCACCCGGATGACCTCGCCCTTGCGATAGAGTGCGGTGAACGGCGAGGTGTTGTTCTCGACACGGAGATAGACGTGCCTTGAGATGAACTTCGGGTAAGCGTTCAGTGTGAAGGTGCCCGGGGTCAGTCCGGCCTCCGAACTGATCTGGGCCCCATTGCAGATCCCGAGGACCAGCCCGCCCTCGTTCGCGTGCCTGACGATCTCGGTCATAATCGGTGTCCGGGCGGCGATGGCCCCCGCCCGGAGATAGTCCCCGTAGGAGAACCCTCCGGGGAGCACCACAGCGTCGTAGGGACGGCGGAGTCCGTCTTTGTACCAGACAAGGTCCGTATCGACCCCGCAGACATCCGCGAGGACGTGGTAGGTGTCCCGGTCGCAGTTGCTGCCACCGAACTGCACCACAGCAAATCTCATGCCTTACTCAACCTCAATCGTGTAGTTGTGGATGACGGGGTTTGCGAGGAGCCGCTCGCACATCTGTCCGGCCGTCTCCCGCGCCGCCGCCGCATCCGTCGCATCGAGCGTGATCTTAAAGAGGCGCGCAGTGCTCAGGGACTCGGTTGGAAACCCGAGGTTTGCGAGGGCGTGCTGGATGGCACGCGCTTCGGGGTTGAGCATTCCCTCTTTGAGGGCGATGGTGATGGTTACGTTATACTTCATACAGATTCACCTGGGGGAGAGAGAATTCGTTTCGCAACGCCGGCGTAGGTCTCCATGACGTCTCCCTTATTGAACCGGTAGACGTCCTTGTCGAGAGACGCCCCGGTCTCCTTGTCCCAGAGCCGCATTGAGTCCATGCTGATCTCGTCGCCGACGAGGATCTCGCCATTGTAGCGGCCGAACTCAAGTTTGAAGTCGACCAGGGTGATGCCGCGTGCATCAAGATACTCCCGGAGTATATCGTTTATTGCGAGCGCTGTGGCCTTGATCTGGTCAAGTTCCTCGGGCGTGGCGAGGTTGAGGGCGTAGATCAGATCATCGTTTAACATAGGGTCGTGGTGAGTGTCGCTCTTGAAATCGATGACGATCACCGGCGGGTCGAGCGGCTCTCCTTCCTTGAAGGGGTAGTTGCGCACGATCGACCCGGCCGCGACGTTCCTGACGATCACTTCAAGCGGGATCATCTCAAGCCCTCGGACCGCGATGGTGCCGGGTTCGATGCTTCTGATGTAGTGGGTGCGAATCCCGTTCTCCTCCAGGTATCTGAAGAAGAAGGTGGATACCTCTGCGTTATATCTTCCTTTGCCGCTCAGGGTATCTTTCTTCTCGCCGTCGAACGCCGTGATGTCGTCCCGGAACTTCATAATGTATATGCCTGGTTCGTCGGTGCGATAGACGGACTTTGCCTTCCCAGTATAGAGGAGGTCTACCTGTTTCATGGCCAAATCTCCTGATAGGTGTTGATCGGGATTGGTGATGAGGTTATGCACCCTCGCCCCTCTTGGATCCTGCAATCCTCTCTGCGAGTTGTCGGATCAGGGGTTCAAGGAGGGGAGAATACCAGCCCTTCTCGATGTACTGCGGGTAGATGCATAGCCGCTCCCGAAGTTCGGCGTCTCCGGCCACCCGTCGGAGTTCTTCGATCTGCGGCCAGGGGCGCTCGGGATTGACATAGTCGATGGTGAGCGGGGAGACTCCGCCGAGGTCGTCCACCCCGTATTCGATGAGTTGGGCTGCATCTGCAAGGTTTGGGGGAATCTGCACCGCCACATCCGCCGGAAGGATCTCCCGGGCAAGGGATATCGTCGTGCGGATCTCGTCTGTCCCGGGCGCCGGTGCATCCTCCATCGGTGTTCCCTGCTTTGGGCAGAAGTTCTGGACAATCACCTCCTGGATATGGCCATACCTGCGGTGGAGATCCCGGATGACCTGGAGCGACTCCTCGCGGTCCTCTTCTGTCTCGCCGATTCCGATCAGAATCCCGGTCGTGAACGGTATTGAGAGTCTTCCGGCGTTCTCGATCATCTCGATCCGAACCGCCGGGTCTTTTCCCGGGGAGTTCCTGTGCGCGGGAATATCGGCCGTCGTCTCGAGCATCAGCCCCATGCTTGCGTTCACCTCGCGGAGGCGGTCGAGCTCTTCGTAGGTGAGGATGCCTGCGTTGGTATGCGGGAGAAGCCCCCGCTTGATGGCCGCAAGGGAGAGGTCGTAGACATAGTCGAGGATATCCGCGTAACCGAGTCTTGCAAGTTCCGCGGCAAAGCCCGGCACCGCGCCGGGCCGTTCCCCGAAGGTGAAGAGGGCTTCCGTGCAGCCCAGGGAGGCACCCGTATCCAGGGTCCGGATCACTTCGTCGGGGGACATGATGCATCCCTCCTCGACCGGGGTCCGGAAACAGCAGTAGCCGCAGCGGTTGGCGCAGACGGTCGTTAGGGGGAGGAAGACGTTCCTTGAGAAGGTGATGACGCGGCGGTGCATGGATATATGTCGACACTTTCTAACATGAACTTTCGGGAGATGGTTGTTTTGAGAGATGATTGCTTGCGGGGAGATTTGATGGCGGTCAGTGTTCGTGAGAATGAATGATCGATGATACTTGATTGATACACGGGTTCGTCATGGTAACGATGCCTTTTTGATGCCGCCCTGACAACCGTTTCACGATGTACTTTCACGCGCTCATTCCCTTTAAGCCGGTAAACCCAAAAACGCGTCTCTCCTGCATATTGAACCAGGAGGAGCGGGAGGCGTTCGCCCGGGCGATGCTTGAAGATGTGATCGCCGCTGTGCTAAAGTCCGGGTGCAGCGCCACTCTGCTCTGCACACATCCCTTCAAACATGAAAACGCGCTCGTCGCTGTTCGAAAAGAATCCCTGAATGATGCGATCAACTGGGCGCTTGAGCAGTTTCATTGCCCGGCGCTTATCATCATGGCCGATCTCCCCCTGGTGACGGCCGGGGATATTCAACGGCTGATTCGCACCGAGAAGGATATGGCAATCGTGCCGGGGCGGGGTGGCGGGACAAACGTCATATTCTTAAAAAAGCCGCAGTGCTTCCACGCCGACTTTTACGGGGCAAGTTTCCTCGACCACCTGCGGGTTGCGGAGGAATGCGGTTTCTCCGTCGAGGTCATCGACTCGTTCAGGATGTCGACCGATATCGATGAGAAAGAAGACCTGGTCGAGATCCTCATTCACGGAAAAGGAAGAAAAAGCAGGGAGTTCCTGGAGAGATTAGGATTCTCTATTGTTCTTGACGAGAAGGGTCGGGTTGGTGTGCAGCGCGGCCCCCATAAAGAGGCACTCTGAGGCATCGATGGTGGCCACCCCCTGGTAGTCGCCGATAGGAAGCCCAATCCCGCGCACCACGGCGGCGGGGACACATTCACCTGCCTCCCCCATCACGAGTTCGGCGGCGGATGCGATACAGTCTGCCACCGCTCTCTTCGTGACCTCAAGTTTGCGGCCGAAGAGATCAGTCTTCCCGCGCTCATCGATCACCGAGGGGACGCCCGAACACCCGATGGCAACCCCGCTGCACCCCAGCCGCATCGCGTGCGTTCGCGAGTCGACGATGATGACCGCGATATCCACCCCCGACCGGTCGGTGATTGCAGCGCGTATTCGTGCCGCGGATGCATCCGGGTTGATGGGCAGGAGAACGACGGAGCCGGGCGGAGCGTTTGAGGCGTCTATCCCTGCGTTTGGAAGGAGCGTCCCGTTCTTCATACTGAGCAGGAATCCGGGGATGCCCCCGACGATCCGATCGCTCTCCCGGAGCACCACCTCGACAAGGCGGGGATCCATCCTGTAATCTTCTGCGAGCCGGAGCGCTTCTGCCGATGGTTCGATATCGGCAAGTTTCGTGACCCTGCCCTCGGCGGTGGCCACAGCGGACTCTGCAATGACCACGATATCCCCGTCCTCGAAGCCCCGGCATCCCTGGTCTTCGGCGGCCAGGATAAGGTGCGCGGCAATGTCGTCGCCGGGACGGATCAGTGGGGTTGCAAGCCCGTAGACTGAAAACGATGGTGCTGTCATGTTTTCCTCATCTTTGAATAGACTCGCAGGAGGTCGGCGGTCTCTGCCACGTCATGGCACCGCACAACGGCCGCTCCCGCCTCAACGAGCATCATCGTGAGCGCGAGGGTGCCTGCGAGCCGCTCATCAGGTTCTTTTCCGAGCAGGTCCCCGATGAATGTCTTCCTTGAGACCGCGGCAAGCACCGGGCGGCCGAACTTTGTGAATGCCGCAAAATTCCTGCAGAGTTCCCAGTCATCTTCACTTGTTCTCTCCGGAATCCATCGCCCGATACCGGGGTCAAGGACGTACTCGTCAATCTCAAAACGCGCGCAACGGGTTACGACCGTCTCAAGCGCGGCGATGGTTGCCGAAAGCCCGACAGCGTCGCCGGGCTCCTTGAAACTTGCCATCGCAAATACCGGCAGCCCGGAATCGGCGATGGCCCTGGCGTATCGCTCGTCAGCAAGCCCGGAGATATCGTTTACGGCATGAATGTCGTGGCGAAGACAGGTCTCGAGCACCTCGGGGTAGCGGGTGTCCACCGATATGGTGATCCCGGTCCCGTCGAGTTCGGAGAGCGCTGCGTCCATGCGTTTTGCCTCCTCGGCGGGGGTGAGGGGAGGGGAGCCCGGGGCCGTGCTCCGGGCACCGAGATCGATCATATCGGCGCCAGTCTTGAGCATGGCAAGAGCCCTATCGTAGATCCTCCCGATCGGGGTGAAGGAGCCCCGGTAAAACGACTCGGGGCTACAGTTGATGACGCCCATCAGGCGAACAGGAGCACCACCGCCGATCCGGAGGCGGTTTACAACCGTACTGTGCTGTCGCATGTCCTCAGCTTGGCTGCCTTGAAGGTATTCTCCATCAGCGTCGCGATCGTCATGGGGCCGACGCCGCCGGGGACCGGAGTTATTGCTCCAGCACGGTCACGCACCGCTTCAAAATCAACATCACCGCAGAGTTTCCCCTGCTCGTCGTGGTTGATACCGACGTCGATAACCGTCGCTCCTTCCTTGACCATGTCCGGTTTGACAAACTTCGCTCTTCCAACCGCACTGATGAGAATGTCAGCACTTCTCATCTCGGCCTCGAGGTTCCTCGTCTTTGAGTGGCAGATCGTGACGGTTGCGTCGGCATTCAGGAGCAGGGCGGCCATGGGTCTTCCAACATCGATGCTCCGCCCGACGACCACCGCTCTCTGCCCTGCGGTTGGGATCGCATACTCTTTGAGGATCGTCATGATCCCCTGTGGGGTGCAGGGGGCAAAGACCGGGCTTCCGGCAAGGAGTCTCCCGAGGTTGCAGGGGTGGAACCCGTCCACGTCTTTCTCGGGCGCAACCGCCTCGATGACACGGGTGGTGTCGACCTGTGCCGGGAGCGGCAGCTGGACCAGAATGCCGTCGATGTCGGGATCGTTGTTGAGGCGGTTGATCGTCTCGAGCACCCGCTCAGTCGTGGCATCCTCCGGGAGTTCGATCCCGATCGACCCGATCCCGACCCGCTCGCACGCCCGATGCTTCATGCGGACGTACATCTGCGATGCAGGGTCCGTTCCTACGATGACGGTTGCGAGGCGGGGATAGAGTCTGGACTCCTCTATCTGCTCTTTGAGGATCTCAAGCCTCTTTTCCGAGACTGCTTTGCCATCAAGTATCATGAGACTTCAGGGTAAAGGGGATACTTGCTCGCAAGAGCAATAACCTCTTCTCTCACTTCGTTGATCGCTTTCTTTGAGGTCCGGTCTTTAGCGATATCCTTGATGACCCGGGCGATCCAGTGTCCGATCTGCTTCATCTCCTCCTCTTTCATGCCGCGGGAGGTGACGGCAGGCGTGCCGATTCTAAGCCCGCTCGTCACAAAGGGACTGAGCTGTTCTCGGGGGATGGTGTTCTTGTTCACGGTGATGCCTGCTTCCCCGAGGGCAACCTCGGCCGCGAGGCCCGTAAGGTGCTCGCCGTTGGTGGAGACGCCTGTGAGGTCGAGGAGGATGAGGTGGTTGTCGGTGCCGCCGGAGACGAGGTCGAGCCCTTCTTCTGCGAGGACATTTGCCATTGTCTGCGCGTTCTTGACAACCTGTTTGCAGTAGTCCTTATACGCGGGAGTCAGCGCTTCCTTGAAGCAGACCGCCTTTGCGGCGATGATGTGCATCAGGGGGCCGCCCTGCATGCCCGGGAAGACGGACTTGTCGATGGCTGCGGCATCTTCCTTGCTGCACATGATGGCGCCGCCGCGGGGGCCGCGCAGGGTCTTGTGCGTCGTCGTCGTCACAATATCTACGACTCCGACCGGGGAGTTGTGGTATCCGGTCGCGCAGAGTCCGGCAATATGGGCGATATCGGCCATGCACCGCGCGCCGACGCTCTCTGCGATCTCCTGGAACGCCTTAAAGTCGATCTCGCGTGGGTAGGCGCTTGCACCGCAGACGATCATCTGTGGTTTGATGATCCGTGCCATCTCCTCGATGGCCGCGTAGTCGAGTCTCTCCGTCTCCGGGTCGACACCGTAGTGGAAGATGGAATACCAGCGCCCGGTGATGTTGACTGGCGAGCCGTGAGAAAGATGGCCGCCCTGGGTGAGGCTCTGGCTCATAATCTTGTCCTTATAGTTGAGGTAGGCGAAGTAGACCGCCTGATTTGCCTGACTTCCTGAGTGTGGCTGGACGTTCGCATGCTCGGCACCGAAGAGCCGGCACAGCCGGTCGCGCGCCAGGTTCTCCACCATGTCGTGGAACTCGCAACCGCCATAGTAGCGCTTGCTGGGATACCCCTCGGCGTACTTATTGGTCATGATAGAGCCCATTGCTTCGAGAACCGCCTTGCTGACAACGTTTTCGGAGGCAATAAGTTCCAGCCCATTGATCTGACGCAGGCGCTCTTTCTCGATGAGGTCTGCGACTTCTGGATCGAAGTTTGCCAGACTAGACATATTAAAAAAGGTTGCTTTGGAGAGGTAATATTCTTTCTTTTGCGCGGGTTCGTTTACACGGATGAGTTACCCGGGGCTGCGGATTTTTCTCTCGGTTATGGCCTGGATAAAATGTAATAATTCTTCTTTCCGGGATTCTATAGTAATATTATTACGTAACTATTATCAAGGATTAGTTTGAGGGAGATAATGGCGCAGAAAGATGCAAGGATACGGTTTCTTGAGCGAGAACTCGCGGAACGCGAGAAAGAGATGGAGAAGATGAGGGAATACGAAATGCCGGTGGCGCCGGAAACGGACAACGAATACCTGCGCGATCTGGAGAGGAGGATACAGGATCTTGAGGCCATGGAGAGAGGGGGGCAGGATCTTGGGGCATTGGAGCGGAGAGTACGGGATCTCGAAGCCCTGGTGAAAGGTCTGATGGAGGAGGTCCTGGATCTCAAGACTGTGGTCATGAGACTCTCTAAAGAGAGGGATGAACAGAGAAAGGTGCCGCCGGTGACGGAGGGGAAGAAGACCGAGGTCACCATCAAAGCCGAGCCCCGCCCCGGAGTTGAGCCCCGGACCCCTGTGCGCCCGGTAGAGGTACAGGTACAGTCGGCCCGGCCCGCCCCTGAAGCATCAGAACTTGAACTGATCATGCAGAACGACGGGACGCTGAAGCCGGAGATTAGGAGACCTTCAGAGTACATCGTCGCGAGCACGAGACCCGGGACACTCCCGGTGCAGGGACGGAGGATGGGTGGCAGGATGGCCGATCGGAAGGCCTTCGTTGAGCAGAAGAAGCGTGTAATTGACGATATCATCCAGGCTGAGGATGACACACTTGACCTTGATCGGTAGCGAAAGGAGCCTGATCCTTGTACATCACGCAGCTTGAGATCGACAACTTCAAGTCTTTCGCCAGAAGGACGAAGATTCCATTTTTTGAAGGGTTCACCGTCATCTCAGGCCCGAACGGATCCGGGAAGAGCAATATCATCGACAGCATTCTCTTCGTCCTGGCTCTCTCGGGTGCACGAGGACTGCGCGCCGAGAAACTGACGGATCTGATCAACGTTAACTCCGGAAAGAACACCGCAGAGGTGACGATCACATTCTCTGACGGCACAACGATCCGTCGCCGGATCAAACGGACCCCGACGGGCTACTATAGTTACAATTACTTGAATAACCGTCTCTGCAAGCAGAGTGATGTCCTCGAGTACCTCGCGAAGTACGGGATCAAACCGGAAGGCTACAACGTCGTGATGCAGGGTGATATCACCCGCATCATGGAGATGAGCGATGGGGAACGCCGCAAGATCATCGATGAGATCGCAGGCGTCGCCGAGTTCGATCACAAGCGTGACCAGGCTCTCTCGGAACTTGAGGTGGTCCGGGAGCGTATTGAGCGAGAGGAGATCCTCCTCTCCGAACTGATAGCGAGACTGGATGCGCTTCAGCACGAGCGCGATCAGGCGATGGAGTACCGGCGCTGGCAGGAGAAACTCGATCACCTTACTCGATGCAGGGGAGCGGCGCTTGTGCGACAGAAAGAGGGTGAGATCGGCACCCTCCAGAACCTTATACTTGACCGGCAGGCGGAGCTCGAGCGCATCACCGGTGAGGCTGAGACTCTCAAGGCGAGAATTGATGAGGCACGCAGCCGCCAGAAGGCCGTTGACGAGGATATCAACCGCAAGAGCGGTCCCGAGTACCTGGAACTTGTCGGGCGGCTCGAGGAGGCGCGAGGCAGCATCAAGATTGCCGAGCAGACTATTGAGCGCCTGAAATCAGCCCGGGATGAGAACCTTGAGACGGTCCAGCGGATCTACATGGACAGCAAGCGCGCCGAGGCGAAGGTGGAGGAGTGTACCGGGCAGATCCGCAACCTCTCGATCGACCGGTCGAATCTCGCAATGGAACTTGCGGCGCAGCGAGAGAGAATGCAGGCGGTCGAGGCGCGCATCGCAAGCGAGAGCAAGGAGGTTGAAGGGGTCAAGGACCAGCTCTTTGCCCTGATGCAGGACCTTGAGGGCAAGAAGGAACTCCGCTCGAAGATACTCCGTGAGCAGGATATCTTCATCGAGAAGAGCCGGATGCGGACATCGGAGCGTGAGCGTCTGGAGGCGCGCATCCGGCAGATTGAGGAGGAACTTGAGAACAAGCAGGCGCAGGTCGCGGACTACTCTTCCTGCATGGCCGATTGTGAGGCACAGAAACGGCAGATCGAGCGCGATCTCTCCGAGACCGAGAGTGCGCTCTTCGCGCGGCGGTCGACACTGGACCGGTTAAAGAAAGAGATCCGGGAGACCGAGCAGAACCTGATGCGCCTTGAAGCGCAGCAGCAGGCGCAGGGCGATGCCGGCGGAAAGGCGATGGATGTCATTCTTGGGATGGAGGGCGTCCACGGCACCGTTGCCCAGCTCGGGAGGGCGCCGCCGGAGTACGCCACGGCGCTCAATGTGGCGGCGATGGGCCGGCTCCGCTGGGTGATCGTCGATACCGATGCGGTGGCCTCCGATGCTATTCGCTACTTAAAGGAGAACCGCCTTGGACGGATCACCTTCCTGCCGCTCAATAAACTCCGCCCCCCGATCCTCTCGCCGCTTGAGGCCGATCCCGGGATCATCGGTTACGCGGTCGACCTTCTCGAGTTCGACCCGGCGTTTGAGCGTGCGTTCCAGGTTGTCTTCGGCGCGACGGTGGTGGTGGACACCCTCGAGCGGGCCCGGCGGTTGATGGGCCGGTACAAGATGGTCACCCTTGATGGGGAACTCGTCGAGAAGAGCGGTGCCATGACCGGTGGGTCCCAGACCAAGCAGGTCCGGGGATTCGGTGTGGCGGTCGACGATGAGATCATGCGAGTCCGCGCGACGCTTGCCGGTCTTGAGGCTGAGGCTGCAGAGGTTGATGCGTCCATACGCCGTTATACGGCGGCCGCTGAGGCGAAGCGGGCTGAGCGGAGCACCCTTGATGAACAGATTGCCCGCTACCGGATGCTTGTCGAGGAGTTCCAGAAACGTATCGAAGTCCTTGCGGGGGAGAAACAGACTCTGGCCGCGACCTTACAGGAGATGTCTGACGCCGCAAAGACGGGTGGTGAGGAACTTGCGCGGCTTGAGGCGGATCTCGACCGGACGAGCGGTGAGATCGCCCGGCTCTCGGCTGAGGTGGATGCTCTCAAGAAGAAACTTGACGATACCGAGATCCCGGCTCTTACTGAGCAGTATGAGGGTCTCCGAAGATCCGTCGAGGATATAGAGCGCCGGCTCCGGAACAAGGATGCGGATATCAATGATGCCAAGCGCGAGCGGCAGCACTTCTTAAACCGCATGGAGGAACTTGCTGCCGAGCGGAGCCGCCTCGAAGCGAAGAACCAGGAGATTGCTGCCGATATCACAGCGGCCGGAGAACAGATCGAGAACCAGCGCCGCTTGATTGTCCAGCTTGAGGCACGCCAGAAGGAGTTCTCCGATGAACTTGCAGGACTTCGCGATGAGCGTGATCGCATCCTCGATGAGATCCGGGAACTCGACCGGCAGGCCCTCGAACTCTCTGGTGCGGTGGAGCGTGCCCGGATGCAGATCGATGCGCTCAAGGAGCGGGAGCGCTCGCTTCTCTCGGAACTTGAGGTGCTCAAAGAACAGGCCGGCGACGTGGAGACAGACCTTGACCTCGCCGCAATCGATGCCGGGATTGCAGAAGCCGAGCAGGCGATCAAAAAGATCGGCGCGGTGAATATGCTCGCAATCGAGGAGTGCGACCGCGTCGCGGCACGTGTCGAGGAGAGGACTGAAAAGAAGGAGGTGCTCTCGCGCGAGCGGACGATGCTGTTAGAGCGGATCGAGAAGTACGAGGAGATGAAGTACGATGCGTTCATGACGGCATTCAATGCGATTGATGCGAACTTCCAGAGGATCTTTGCGCGACTGACCGACGGGAGCGGGAAACTGGTTCTTGATAACGAGGAGGACCCGTTCTCGGGTGGCATGACGTTTGCAGTGCAGCCGCGCGGCAAGAAGGTTCACCTTCTTTCGGCGCTCTCCGGCGGTGAGAAGTCTCTCACCACGCTTGCGTTCATCTTTGCGATTCAGCAGTATATGCCCGCGCCGTTTTATGCGCTGGACGAGGTGGATATGTTCCTTGACGGGAGCAATGTCGGCCGGATCGCTGCCATGATCAGCGATCTCACCGGGAGTGCGCAGTCAATCATTGTCTCGCTCCGAAAGCCGATGATCGAGCGCGCCGATCGCATTGTGGGCGTGACGATCCGCCCGGACAAGAGTACGTACGTGACCGGTGTACAGAACAATGGATGAGGAGCCAGTTGAGATCCTGGTCGGCATGGCCGAGCGCGGCGAGATCGATCCCTGGAACATCGATATCGTGGATGTGACCGACCGGTTCCTCGCCGAACTCGACCGAAGGAAGGAACTGGACCTGCGGGTCTCGGGAAGGACGCTCTTTTATGCTGCGTGCCTCTTGCGCCTTAAGTCGGAGCACCTCGAGGGCCGGGATGAGGAGGAAGAGGAGTATGCTCTTGATGAGGAGGATGAGGCGCTCGGTGATCTTGACTTCGGGTTCGAATCAGGTGGCGGGATGGAGCCGATTGATCGCCTTGAGCGGGAGATCAAGCGCCGCCTGGGACGAAAGAACCTGCGAGAACGTCCACCGGTTACGCTCTATGAACTCATCAAGCAGTTGAAGACGGCGGAGAAAGAGCAGCGCCGAAGGCAGCGAAGAAGGGCGACTGTTGCCCGGGAGCCTGATCTCGATCTCAACGCGAAGGATGTCGTGGCGGTGGCGCACGATGAGGGATACCAGAAGGCTGTCGGTGTCGTGATGAAAGGCTACCGGGAGGCCGCGCGGGAGGGAGGTGTCCTGACGCTTGATGCTCTCTCAAAGGCCATGGGTCAGTCCCGGCGCGAGGTCTATATTCCGCTCCTTTTTCTTATGCTGGAGGGTAAACTTGTACTCTGGCAGGATGAGTTCTTCGGTGAGATCTATGTGAGCGATCGGTTACCCCCCCGTGATGCGGAGAGTGAGACTCCGGCTCGCGAATGAACGGTAAGTGCCGCGAACCCTCTGATTTTTGCAACGATTATGGTTGATTCTGGTCTGCGCTCCTGCGCGCGAGGCAACTAATTCTGTGCTTTACATATATACTCATGCCCCTGGTGTTGTGAGAACGGGGAGAGTTTAGGTGTCGATCTCGGCTCCGGATGCATGGTAGGGGTAAATGTATAAATACTAAAATGAACCACCTATTGTGGTCAAATCGGAGTAATTCACGTATCAGATCCTGCTTTTGTGCAGAATCTGCTTCGTATCCGATGTTCATGGGGGTCCAAGCGTTCTGCTTGGATCCGACGGGGCCGGGAAAGTTTTATATAACATTGGTTACAACATAGTAAGGCTGTGCTGTCAGGGGCTCTGGATCGTGCAGCCCGATATGGGTGGTCTGGTCCGTGCCCCTCAACTGCTGTGAGGGGCCAAGTTCTGGCTTGGCTCTGATGCGGGTTGACAATGTTTATATGCTTCAAAGTTCAACATCTAGTCTCAAAAAAAGGGGTTCTCGTTGAGTTTTGAAGCGAGACCTGAAGCAGAGACGCAATGTTTATATGTAATGAAGAACAAACATTGCTTCCTGCGTGGGTGAAGACTGATTTCCCTGCACCCAAAGGATATGAGGATTCGAGATTGAGTTTCGAATCTGATATATGGGATGATGTTTGAATAGATATAATAAACATTGTTTCCCTGTTGATGGAGAACTAACAAGACCGTGCTTTGAGCCGGGTTGGTTCTGACGTTGGCATTGGCAATGCGGAATTTTGTCCAGTAACCGCTAATTCCGTCCCAAGTTAGGTTGAT